>JAGLGQ010000013.1 GCA_023143935.1 Minisyncoccota bacterium | reverse complement strand
GTTTTAAATCCAGTTAAATGAAATCCACCCTCTGGATTAGGAATATTATTTGCATAAGCTGAAATTCTATTTGAAATATCATCAACATATTGTAATGCAATTTCTACAGATTCCCCCGCTTCATTAATTATTTTTTTAGTATGAAAAATATTATTATGAACTGGTTTTAAATGTTTATTTAAAAATCTCACTAAAGCTAACAGTCCAGAATCAAAATAAAAAGTTTCTGAAACTACAGGAAATGATAAATCATCTAAAAAAAACTGATCTTCGGGTATTTCTCCAACAAAATCTCTTAAATCTAAAATGGTAATTCTTAACCCCTTTACCAAATAAGCTTGTCCTCGTAAATGATTTTTCAGTCTTTTATAAGAATGTCCTTCAAGGTCTTTAAAAATTTCGGGGTCAAATCTATAAGATATAATTGTTCCACTTTCTTTTGTGGTTCTTTTTAACTTTTTTACATCATATTTTTTAATACCTTTTGAATATTCCTGTACATACACATTACCATCTTTGTGTATTTCGGCTTTCATATATTCAGACAATGCATTTGTTACAGATGCTCCAACTCCGTGTAAACCACCTGATATTTTATAACCACTATCTTCTCCACCAAATTTACCACCAGCATGTAATGTTGTTAAAATAGTTTCAAGTGCAGAGACTTTTGTTTTTTTATGTTTATCAACGGGAATTCCACGACCATTATCAACCACTCTGATTATTTCATTTGGTAAAATAGCCACTTCTATTTTATCCGCATATCCACCCATTGCTTCATCACGCGAATTATCAAAAATTTCTCTTACTAATGTGTGCAAACCGTCTGTTCCAGTTGAACCAATATACATCCCGGGTCTTTTTCTAACGGGTTCTAAACCCTCTAAAACAGATATTTGATCTGCCCCATATTCACCTTTTTTTTTAGTCATAATTAACAATATTTTAACATATTTTTTATTAAAAAACGACCATAAAATGGTTGTTTTTTAATGTTTTTATATGTGTTTTAATAATATAAATTTTTAAATTAAACCCCACAAGATGCTGTTATCTGTGTTCCCGATAATTCCCCATATCCAAACCCTGGTGTTGGTACTTTATCTGAAATATTTTCTAAACATTCTTTTGGAGCATTAGCAAATCCCAAACAAATAGATTTTAAAATACTATTTGGATCTCTACCTTCTGGTTGTACGATACTCCCATTTACAACTAATGTTGGTGACCCCTGTATTTCATATTTTTTATTTAATTCATCATCAATTCTAAATTTTGGAAATTTTCCAGACAACCACTCTTCTTTATTTCCTAAATCTTTTGACAAACTAAATTCAGTATCAGCTTTAGCTATACATCCATCAAGTTGTTCCATGTTAATTTTATTTCTTTCAAGACATTCTGCACTAGAACCATCTTCTAAAAAACAAGATAGGTATGAATTTATTTTTTCTGGATTATTTTTTCCAATACAATATTGTCTTACATTTTCATCTAATTCTTCTTTTCCATGCATTAAATAATTTACAAATTTAATTTCTGAATCTACATGGTCTCCTAATTTTTCTATAACAGGTAAATATCCTTTTTCAAATTGAGTTCCATAGGGACAATAACTCATTGTAAATAATTCCACCCTTAATTTATCAGACTTCGTTATTGTTTCGTTTTCTTTTTCCGATTCTGCTTCTGTCTCTGCTTTTATTTTATATACTTCTTCTATATCAATCACCGTATCAATAATCTTTTTTTCATCTTTGGTGATATAAATAAATGCTGAATTAACCTCATCTATTACAAGGTCTAATTTATACAATCCATTTTCTTCAGAAACATCTTTAATTTCAAAATTAGTGGGCGCTTGAATAAAAAGCTCTCCCAAAATTTTTGTAAATTTCTTTTTAAGTTCATCTTTTTTTTCTAATGTTAATTTTGCTTCTGTTTCCATTTTCACAGAAACACCTTCTTTTTTAAAGTCAATAAAAAACATTCCCATAAAAAAGAAAATTACGATAACCAATAAAACTGTTTTGTTTGTTAATTTCATTTTTTTTTAATTAATTTTGATAATAATTATCTTTCAAAGTTTAACATAATTTATTTTTTTTACCCAATTATTTTTTCAACAACGGTATATATAAATAAAGAAAAATAAATAAAACTTGCTAAAGATAAAACAATTAAAGATAATTTATTAATTTGATAACTTTTTGGTAAAAATTTTTTATTTAAAATAATTAAAAATATTGCCATAAAACCCATTACAACAGCGTTTATAATTGCTCCTAAAATTATTAATGATTTTGGTTCAGTAAATCCAAAAGAAAAAACCATAACACCAAACAAAACTTGAATTAAAACGGCATAAATATATATTTTATTATGATCTAATTTTTTATTAAGAAAAACTGCTTTTAAAGACATCGCCGTTGAACGGCCCGAAAAATCTAAAATTCCCATTTGAATTGTTGCGAGATTATAAATACCTAAAATTAAAAAGAATACACCAGCCCAAACTCCAATATCTGTAGAAAATATATTTGCTTCTGTAATTAAAAATGAAAAATCATTTTTTATTTCTACGCCTGATAAAGTTACTTTAGAAACATAAGAAAGTAAGACTATAGTTAACATACCCAATCCCCAAAACACCAAAACATTTTTAAAAATTTGCCTTTTTCTTAATTTTTTAAAATTAAAAATACTTTTTTCGGATTCACTGGCTATAATTTTTATTGTTTCATTCCCTTTTTTTAATTCTTTTTTTTCTCCCTTTTTTTGCCATAAAAGAAATTTTGATGATTGTTTAGCTAAACCTTCTCCTTCTTCAATTGAGTAAAAAGAATTACCTAAAAGTAAATTTCCTCCAGACCCAGCATATGCCAAAGCAGAAAGAAAAACTCCAATTCCAAGTCCCGCAGGATAAAAATAATAATTTTCACCAATACCAACAAACCCTTTCAAAACATTAGAAAATTCTTTTAAATCAAAATAATAAATAAATAGAAAAAAAACAAAAATAAATAAAACAGATATATTAATTTTTTGAGAAAAAAGAACTTTTTTGTAAACATTTTTACCTAAAAGTAAAACACTAGCTGATAAGATTAAAATAAAAATAGCTATTGGAAGAAAATACTGTTCGGGTAAAGAAAACCCCCCTATTATTAATTTTGCAGAAATCGCAGAAAATCCGGGCCAGCCAAAACCAATTAATGTAGAAAAAATAACCCATATGGGTAAATATTTCCAAATTCTGGAAAATCCTTTTATAATATTTTCTCCAGAAACAACTGTATATCTTTGAATTTCTAAAATTAAAAAAAGTTGTAATGTTATACCGATTAAAGCCCCCCAAAGAAGTCCATAACCATAATTTACAGATAAATATGGCCATAAAATAAATTCTCCACTTCCAATTCCAAGACCTATTAATATTATTGCTGGTCCCACGGATTTCCAAAAACTTTTTTGCGGGGCTTGAAATTCTTTCGTTACAGTTTGCATAATTTAATTAATTCTAACATTTAGATAAAAAAATAAAACCTTTTTCCAACAGGCCCGGCCTGTACGGTACTAGTACCGTACAGGCCGGGCCTGTTGGAAAAAGGAAGGAAAATGAAAAACCCCAGCCGGAGCTGAGATTTTTCAGTATTCACCCGATAAAAATCTAAAGAAATTCCGAAGAAAATCTAAAAAAAAATATCAAATGAATATAAATATTATAGCTCCCCTATTAAAAATTACAATCTTTTTTTTAATTCCATGTGGATAACTTTTTTTGATATTTGTGTTGAAAGTTTTCCAACAAGCCCGGCTTGTTGGAAAAGTATTGGGTTACCGTACAGGCCTTGCCTGTTGGAAAAAATAAATATTTATTTTTTGGGATTTCTCCAATCTTTTATTTCTAAAACTCCTCTGCCGTTGTCCTCGATGGTTAATTTTTGTTTATTTTTCCAACCGTATTTTTCAATAATTTCTTTTGGGAGATTAATTGAGTAACTGTATTTACTATTTCTGTTTAATTTACGAATAATTTTTTTCATAATTTTTTATTTAGATGCATCTATAGATGTATCTATAGATGCATCTATTATAGCATGGAAAATGGTTTTGGTTTTGTAGCGTGATACCTTTTCTTTTTTATTCTTTTAATTTTATGTTTGTAGAGTAAATTTTGTGGTGTGAATTTATTATTTATTTATAATGTCTTTTATTTTTTCAAATAATGGTTTAAAATTTTCAAAATCTTTTTCTACTCCATTCTTTATCATGTAGTTTTTAAATTTTTCTTTATTCAAACTTTTTTGTACACCACCATCATCTTTTGGTTTCTCAATATAAAATTTGTCTTCAAATTTTTCTTTTAGAAAAAGGTTTTCAATGCCTTTTGTAACTTTATCATTATCATTATTTTTTAGAAAAGTATATGCAAAAGTATTATTTGTGTCCACAAGAGAAGAAACTTCTTGTTTTACATCACAATCCCAAACAAAAATAACTTTTTTATCATGTGGAACTTTTGAAAAGAAACTAAAAATTGTTTTTAATTGATTTTTACCACTATCTTTTTCAACTCCTGTTATTATTTCTATTTTATCTTTTTGTTCTTTTCCAAAAAAATCAGCAGCCTTTTTGATAAATTCTGTGTTTTTTCCTTCTGTTAAAATAGAAACTTCTTTCTTACTAATTTGATCAAATAATTTTAATCCTTCATCCAAAGTTGCATAGCCTTCGGTTAAAATTGACAATGCTTCTTCTCCATTTTTCTTTTTAATTCTATCTTGCCCTGATTTTTCCATAACAAAAATTGATTTTTCTGGAGCAAATGCAATCATTGTTGGGGAATGCGTAACTAAAATAATTTTTATACCTCTTTCTAAAAAAATTTCATTGATAACATCTAATAAATTTTGCATCATGGACGGGTGCAAAGAAGCATCTATTTCATCTAACAATAGAATTTCTGGAAATAGATTATCTGAACTTGTTTTATAAATAGATACAACTAGTGCCATTAGAATCTTTTCTCCTGACGATAACTCATTAAAATTTATTTCCAGTCCTTTGTTTTTGGTGTGTAGTAATTTTAGTTGGAATTGATATAAATGATTACTTCCAGTTGGCGATTTTAGTGTATAGTCCAAAGTATTAAACTTTTCTAAAATTTCGTTAATAATCTCCCATGGTTTTGGACCATGAACTTTTTCAAAATCAACTTCCGATAAGATTTTATTCTTTGTTCCGTGTTTTTCATTTTCATATTCATTTACTAGATTTTCACGATATTTAACATGATAATCCCAAATAACTTTTCCAATTTGTGTTGGTAAAAAATCATTCTTTAAATCAACTGGCTTGTATAAATCTAAAAAATCTTCTTTTGTTATTTCATCTATACTATACGGCAATGTTTTAATAAGCGAAAATAACGCTTGGGCCTGTTGGTTATTTTTAAAATTTTTATTTTTAAAGTGATTAATTATTATTTTTTTATAACTATCTCTAAATAAATTATATAAAACGTCATCACTAAAATCTTTTTTATATAACCACCACATACTTTTTTCTTTGTTTTGTGCAATATCAACAATTTTTTTATAATTTTCTTCCAATCCATTTTTCCAAGACAAAACATTTGTTTTTATCTGTTGCTCAAAAAAAGTCCAAGCTCCTTCTTTTTCAGAGGCAATTTGTTGAGCATTAAAAGTTCCTTCATTTTCTAATCTGAAAGTTTCATAATTAAAATGAACGATATTATTTGTATCCTCAAATCCAGCGATAATTACTTTCTTTTGTTCAATTGCCTCCAACAAATGACTTTTTCCGGAACCATTTACGCCCGTTAAAACAGTAAAATCTTCTAACTCAATAGAGTTGAATTTATTAATCGATTTATATTGTTCTTTAAAATTTAGTTTCATAATTTTATTTCCCAGATTTTCTTCGGTTGCATTCTTTACATAACATCTGGCAATTTTCTTCTATTGTTTTTCCTCCCTCATGCCAAGGTGTTATGTGGTCTGCTTCCATTTCTTCTATTTCCCATTTTTTGTTTTTATTTTCACCCTTACAAGCTGGACAAATACCGTTTTGTCGTTCATATGCCTCTCTTTTCATGTTTGGTGTAAATGCTCGAATAGAAAGATATTTTTCTTTTTGAATAAGTACATACGGATAAATGCCCGATTTTTTTGTTACATCTTCATCTTGCATTAATTCTTTTATTTCTTTTTCTAGTTTTTCCGAATTAAATTTTTTGTTCTTAAATTCATTATAAAGTTCGCCCCAATTTACACCCGACATCTCTTTTCGATAATTTGGAAAAACTTCTCGCGCCCAACGGATTACATTTTGAAAATATTGCCACAAAGCATCTACATTCTTATCATGTTGATGTTGTGCCATATATTCTTCTATTTCACCATTATTAATCCAAAACAGTGCAGTTTCTAAGTATTCTTGTCTGTTTAATTTAGCAGTAATTAATGCACCTCCATCATTTGATAACAGATATGCCGCACAATTTGATTTACTAAATTTCAACTTTGCATCTGAAAGCCAAGGTCCAGTGTAAACAGCATTTCTAAGCTCTTGAGGAAATAATTTCTCACCAGCGATATTGATAATTTTAAACCAATCGAGCTTTTCTTTATCATTTCCTTCACAGTGATAAATCATAAGATCATAGTTTATAATTTGCTCTTGCTCTTCTTTGGTTAAATTATGAAACATTGCAATTCTGCCATTAAATTCAATTGAAAAATCTCCATTTACAAATTGAGCGATACTAATGGTTCTTTGTTGCCCGTCAAGTACTTCAAAATTTCCATCTTCTTTTTTTACCCAATACATCACATTCAAAGGAAAACCATTTTTGATAGTTCTGATTACCTCATCTCGTTGTTTTCCACTGTAAACAAACTCTCTTTGATATTTTGGACGGATATCCAATTTACCACCAAAAGCACTAACACCTTCTTCGGAACTGTCTTTATAGTCTTTTACGACTTCCGCAATTTTTATTTTATGTAAATCTATTTTCATACTTTTTTTATTATAAATATTTTTTTAAAAATTTTCTTATTTCCTCAATTTCAGAATTTACTTTTTTTGCAAATTCATCATTTTCATCATGAGTACCATAAATAATTTTATTATTTTCTTCCCATTTGCTATTAAAATCTTTTGGATAATTAACAAATAGCCACAAAACACTTCTCAGCTCCCTAATAAACATATCTAAATTTTTTTGGATATTTACTGCTTCATTACCCCAAGAGACTTCAGCTTCAACCAAAATTTCTTCGAAACTTGTCCATGCTTCCTGAACATTATTCCAGCGTAATGAATATACCGAACGATTAACTTTTACCTTATCTTCATACTCATCACCTTTAAATCCATTTTTTTCGAGAGCAACCCGCATTTCATCTATCGGAATAAAAGGGTTGCGTACGTTTTTTACTGCATCTCTTAAATGTAAAACCTCTTTTAAATATTTTCTTGCAATATCATAATCGAGCTTTCCTTTCATTTTTTTCTTTGAAGTATCAAGCCAAGATTGACCAAAAAGAAGACCGAGAATTGCGGTCAATGCAATTATTCCTTGAGAATACTGATTTAAAATATTACCTATCAAAACAAAAGGTTTTGGAAAAAAATATATTAAAAAACCAAAAGTAATTACAAAAAACACCACAACAATAAAAACACATATACGATTCTTATTAAAATTTAAATATTTAAACATAACTATTTTTGTGGTTTTTTATTTTTAATAAATATACGCTTAAACTTTTTTTGTTTATTTATTATGCAATGAGGGTTTTCACCATCCCATATTCCACCAGACATACCTTTCCCATTATCTTCTGCCATACCAATAATTTCAAACTGATCAGGGTTCCATTTATCAAGAAAAGTTACTGGAACACCCATAACTTTATTATAATTAACAGGAATGTCAAAAACCCTAGAAACTTCTATTGCTTCATAATTATCATATTTTGGATATTCTTTCACAGAATATTTTTTATATAAAGTAATTTCTTCATGTCGTTTTGTGGTATCTAAATTCGTATACCAAAATGACCTTGCTGCTTCAAATAAAGTACCGTCAGGAATAAAAAACCATCGAACACAATTATAACCAAGCCAAAGTTTATTTTTTTTAATTAAAGGGAATACTTCTTTATAAGTAATAGAATTTATGTTTCCAAGAATCAAAAACTTTTTATTGTGTTCAACTAACTGTGCAATATATTCTCTAAACAA
>JAGLGQ010000129.1 GCA_023143935.1 Minisyncoccota bacterium | reverse complement strand
TTTTTAATTAACAATCAAATTTTCTAAAATCGGACCTTACGGACGCGGACGACGACAAAAACGTTTTTCAAAAAACTAAATTAATTAATTTTTTGACCATTATCAAGTGTAACTTCCCCTTCGTTGCACCCCAGTATCTCATTTGCCTTATTTCTTGTTGTTTTATACCAATATCCTGTTGGACTAGTGATATCCCAAGGAGTTAAGATTTCATCTGCATATTTAGTTTGAAATTTTTCTACAGCATTTTTAGTTTCAATTCCATAATAACCGGTATAAACACCACTCAATAATCCTTGTGATGCCAAAAAAATCTGAATTTTTAATACTTCTTCTCCTTTATCTCCAAGATTATGATATTTTGTAAAATATAAACATTGTTGATTACTTAATATTTCATTTACCCCCTCTCTTATACTTTTAAGGTCTCCCCCCATTTCTTCTCTTACTTCCTCTGTAAAATTTTCATTCTGCACAGTCTCCGCTACTACCATTCCAACTGGAGTACTGAAAAATAAACAACCTATTAATAAATAATTACCTACTTTTTTTAAATTCATATACATATTTTTTATTAAATAATAATTAACGATTAATTTACCATAAAAAAAGAAATTGTAAAGGAAAAATCAATACTTATTTAATCCACTTTATTTAAAATTTTCTAATATTTAATAAATTATTCGTGTTATAATTACTCCATCAAATTAAATCTGTAAAGTTAGATTTTTAGTTTTAGAGTATTTTGTTTTGATAGATTATAAATATATAATTATATATAAATATGCAACAAGGAACAGTAGCACGTATTATTGCCGATAAGGGATTTGGATTTATTACTAGAGAAGGTGAAGAAAAAGATTTATTCTTTCACAGAAATGAAGTACCTAATGAACAATTTGAAAACTTAAGAGAAGGAGATACAGTATCTTTTGAAGTTCAAGACGGTGATAAAGGTCCAAGCGCAGTACAAGTTACAAAAGCGTAAGTTTAATACGGATTTAATAAAAAATCAGACATTTATTGTCTGATTTTTTATTTTTTAAAAAAAATATAAAAATCTGTTTTATAAACAGATTTTTATGAGTATATTTTTAACGGTTTGCTCTGTGAAATCCTCTTCCTTGTCCATCTTTCTGTCCACTTCCATCTCTTAAACCCTGACCTTGTTTGTTTGCAAAACCATGTCCTCTTCCTCTACCATCTTTCATTCCAAGCCCTAATTCTTCTCTAATTTTTTTAGCACCCTCAACATCTCCCGAACGTGCTAATTTATGAGCTTCAGCAAATTTTGCAAAATTATCTGCATTTACTACTTGAATTACTCTTCCCCTACCTTCCATAAGATTTTTCCAAGCATTATAATCTTGTGACTCAAAAGCTTGTGTCATTGCTGTATGTCTTTCGGGTGAATAATTTGGACCCTGAACATTTGGATCCCCCTGATACGCAAAAGCTACAGGTGCTGATACAATAGCTGAAAACAATAACGCACTTCCCAATAATTTCATTCTTTTTTTCATAAATAATTAATTTAATTTTTTTAATAATAACTGGAATGCCGACTTCCACTTTTTATTACGCAAAAAAAACAAATTTATTTCATTTGATTTCGGAATTTTCTAATTTGCCTATATTTTATAAATTCTTCTGGGTCTAAACCCTGTGATTCTAAAAATGCTTTTCTTGCTTCCATTCTTTCTTCAGAATATCGTCCATATTCAGGAATATGATTTTGCATTCTTTTATCTATATTCTTTCCCATTCCTGAAAAAAATAATAACACTCCAAAAATCAAAGAAATAATCACAGAAATAGCAATAATTAAAAAATTATGTCTTTTATATGATTTCTTTGTATGTTTATAATTAAACCAACCCGCCAAAATAAATATAATAATTAAAACTAACCACAAAATAGGTAAGGATTTAAAAATATAAGAAAAATTATTTTGCTCCAACTTTAATTGGTGCCATGGTCCAGGTTCAATAATAAAATGTATCAAAAAAGAAGAAAAAGCAATGGAACCAATTACGATGGAAAATCCAAACATCACCCAAAAAAAATAATTTTTAACAATAAAATAAAATGGCGATTTTTTTTCTACTTCTCCTTTTTTTATTTTTTCTAAAATATTTTTTTTAAATTCATTCATATTTATTTATTTTAAATTTAATAATTCTAACTCTTTCTTAACTTTTTCTTTAGCTCTTCTAACTTGAGTGCCCACGGTAGATGTGGGAATTTCCAAAATATCTGATATTTCATCATATGATTTTTCTTCCATAAACCGAAGAACTAAAATATCTTTATATTTTACTGGAATTTTTAAAAATATTTTTTGTATTAATTCTTTATTCTCTATATTTTCTATATTTTTTAAAACATCATTTTCATTAAAAACCTGCTCAACTAAAAAAATATTTTCTTCTACGGATATATTACTACTTTCTTTTTTATATCTTCTCCACCTAGAAATTGTTTTGTTGTGTGCAACTCTATAAATCCACGAAGAAAATTTCAGAGAAATATCAAAAGAATTTATATTTTCGTATGCAGAAAGAAAAATTTCTTGTAAAACATCTTCTCTATCTTCAATAGAAAAAGAAGATATTCTTTTTATATAATTATCTAACTTTTTTTGATATCTATCTACAAAAATACCAAACACAGCGTCATCTGTTTTTAAAATTTCTACAAGTTCTTCATCAGATTTTTCTAAAAATTCCTGCATATATATTATTATACATTATTATCATGTATATTTTATATACGCATTAAAATTTAAAATATTTCACTTTTTTATTTTAATTTTTTAGTTAAATCAAAAATATCATCAATG
>JAGLGQ010000128.1 GCA_023143935.1 Minisyncoccota bacterium | reverse complement strand
GCACAAACAAATTATCTTTATTTTACATATAACGCAAGTGAACACGACATTAAACCTTTTTTAAAAAAAGATAAAGCAGTTTTTATTCTTGGGTCAGGTGCATACCGTATCGGTTCATCCGTAGAATTTGATTGGTGTTGTGTAAACGCTACTCAAACAGCTAAAAAACTTGGACACAAAACAATAATGCTAAATTTTAATCCAGAAACTGTTAGTACAGATTATGATGAATGTGATAAATTATTTTTTGATGAAATTACGCTTGAAAGAGTATTGGATGTTTATGAATTTGAAAATCCTCAAGGAGTTATAGTTTCAATGGGTGGTCAAATTTCCAACAATTTAGCTCTTGGATTGGGAGAAAAAAAAGTTAAAATTTTAGGAACTTCTGAAAAAAATATTGATAGAGCAGAAGATAGACATAAATTTTCTGCCATGTTGGATAAATTAAAAATTGATCAACCTCGTTGGAAAGAAGCATCAAGCATTAAAGAAGCAAAAAATTTTGCTAAAACAGTTGATTATCCAGTTTTAATCAGACCTTCTTATGTACTTTCCGGCGCCGCCATGAATGTAGTTTGGGATTTAAAAAGTTTAGAAAAATATTTAAAAGAAGCTGTTGCGATAAACCCATCTCATCCAGTAGTTGTTACAGAATTTATTCAAAATTCAAAAGAAGTAGAAATTGATGCCGTGGCTCAAAATGGAGACATAAAAATTTATGCAATATCAGAACATATTGAACATGCGGGTGTTCATTCGGGCGATGCTACAACCATGCTTCCCGCACAAAGATTATATATTGAAACCGTACGAAGAATTAAAATAATTACAAAAAAAATCGCAAAAGAATTGGAAATCACGGGACCTTTTAATATTCAATTTTTAGCATATGAAAATAAAATTAAAGTTATTGAATGTAACTTGCGTGCATCAAGAAGTTTCCCTTTTTGTTCTAAAGTTTTTAAATACAACATGATAGATATGGCAACTCGCGCTATTCTTAGGGAAAAATTAGAGAAAGTAGAAAAATCATCATTAGATCTTGATTATGTAGGAGTAAAAGCTCCTCAATTTAGTTTTGCACGACTTAAAAAAGCCGATCCAGTTTCAGGTGTAGAAATGGCAAGTACCGGAGAAGTTGGTTGTTTAGGAAAAACCACCAACGAAGCATTTTTAAAAGCTATGCTTTCCGTTGGTTTTATAATTCCAAAGAAAAATATTTATCTTTCAATCGGTACTCGTATAGAAAAAGGAAAATTTTTAGAATCAGCATTAATTTTGAAAAATCTTGGTTATAAATTATTTGCATCATCAGGAACAGCAAAATTTTTAAATGAAAACAAAATAAAAACCACCATGCTTTATTGGGTAAAAGAAAAAAATAGTCCGAATATTTTTGAATATTTACAAAAAAAGAAAATAGATTTAGTGATAAATATTCCACACGCAAAAAAAGAAAACATTTCAATTAATGGATACGATTTAAGAAGTATTACAGCATCTTTGGAAATTCCATTAATTACAAATATGCAAATTGCCGAGCAAATAGTAAAATCTTTAGAAAGATATAAAAATAATCCCGACTTTCTTGATATTCAATCTTGGGATGAATATTAAAATATAATATGGAAAATAATACTTTGGAAAAAAAATTAAAAGATGGAGGAATTTTATGGAAACATAATGGAGACCCAAAAAAACCTCATGCTTTGTTGACATCGGGTTTACATGCAGATACATTTAATAACGGTAGTAAGTTAGTAGAAAATCCAAGAATGGTTTCAGAAATTGCTTTTAGAATAATAGAAAAACTTATGAAGCACAAGAATTATCAAGCACCAGATTGGGTAATGGGACCTGCTTTCGGGGCTATTACTTTGGGTCACGAAATCGCACACGGACTAAACAAAAAATTTGCATTTACAGAACCCGTACAAATTAAAGGAAAAAAAAC
>JAGLGQ010000127.1 GCA_023143935.1 Minisyncoccota bacterium | reverse complement strand
ATATGGGTTTAATTAATACAAATTTGAAAATTTTTAAAGAGGTAAAGGAAAAATATTTAGTTAAATTTAGATAAATAATTTTTTTAGTTTTTAAAATAGTGTTAGAGTATTAATAATTTTAAATTATGTTATGATATTATTTATTAGTAACTTTATTTAAATTATGTATTATTTATCTCTTTTTTTTAGTCAGGTTTCTTCTAGTTTGGTTACAATAGCTATGATAGTAGCTTTATTTGTACTTTTTCGTAGAATTCATTTTTTAGAGAAAATGCAAAAGATTATTTTGTCTAAGATTGATGGAATTAAAGATGTTTCACAAGTAAGTAAAAATTTAGAAAATTTTGAGGGGGCAAGTCGGATGGAAAAATATATAAAAAATTCAAGAGAAAAAGGTTTAACCAATGAACAGATTTCTGAAAATTTAATGGGTGGTGGTGGGTGGAGTGATGAGAATGTAAAAAAAGTTTTTCGTAATCTAGATAATGGCGCAGTATTGCAATCGGGAGCAGTAAACGCGAATATTGGTGACGCAGAAATAGATACCAGAAAAGAGGAGAGGGAATATAATAGGGGATCACATATTGCAACAATTATAGGTGTTATTGCTGTGTTGTTTGGGATTGCTTTTTTCTTGAAATACGTATTTGATAATAATTTGATAGGTGAAACTGGGAGAATTATTTTAGGATTTGTTTCGGGAGTTGTATTTATTGTAATTGGTGAAAGGTTGAGAAGTAAATTTAAAAATTATGCTATGTATATAATTGGTGGAGGTTTTGCACTCTTGTATTTGTCTGCTTTTGCCGGTTATTCTTTTTATAGTTTATTTAATGGTGCGACAGCTTTTGTTATTATGATTATTATAACAATTTCCGCTACTATTATTTCTGATAGATTAAATTCTAAAATTTTAGCAATTACAGCCACTCTCGGTGGATTTTTATCACCAGTTTTAGCTTCGAGTGGTCAGCCGAATGAAATAATTTTATTTGGTTACATTTTTATTTTATCTGGAATGATTATATATCTTTCTTGGAAAAATAATTGGGTTAATTTAATTCTTATTTCTGCCATTGGTTCTTTTGCTTTGTACTTAGGGTCTTTCTTTGAATATTATACAAATAAAGTATTTGATATTTATCTTGTGGGGATTTTGGTTATATGGTTTATTTATGCTTCAGCACCTTTTTTGTATGTGTTATTTGAGAAAGTAAGTTCTTCTGTTTCAAGTTATATTTCTTATTTTATATCTTTAGTTTCAACTTTAATTTTTGGGGGAGTTTTATATGATATTTTTTCTAAAAATAATTTAGATGATTATAATTTCGTAATTGCTCTTGTTCCAGCCATCTTATTTTCTTTACTTGCAAGAAAAGCATTATTTAATTTAAAAAATGGTGGAGAAAAAAAGACAGTATTTTATTTATTAGCAATCGCATCTTTTGCTATAGCCATGATTCCAGCTTTACATTTTGAATTTGATAGTAAGTGGGTAACCTTTTCTTGGATAATAGAAGCTATTGTATTATCATTTTTAGCTTTTAAAACAAACTTAAAAGCTTTTTCTGTAATTTCGTATGTGGTATTTCTTCCAGGGCTTGCGAGATTATTATTTGCTGATTCTTATATCATGAAAGACTTTATGTTTATTTTTAATGAAAGGTTTTTGATTTATATTATAGGAATTTTTTCTACTTTTATTATTGCTTATTTTGCATTAAGAGCTGGTAGAAAAACAGCACCAAAAGTTTTTGGTGTACTTGGTAACTTGTTGGCTTTAATTTTGATTTGGTTCGAGGTGGATTTATTGGTTCGTGATATGGGTATTTCGAATGATTTTGCTTCAGTTCTGTTGTCAGTGTCGTATCTTTTTTATGCTTCATCTATGATGTATGTTGGAGTTATCAAAAGATATTCTGGCTTTAGACTATTTTCTATAGTAATATTTTCTTTTGTGATATTAAAAACATTTTTTGTGGATATATGGGAGCTAGATGATTTGTTAAGAATTTTGGCTTTTATTGTTTTAGGTTTTGTTTTATTAGGGGTTGGATTTTATTACACTAAAAATGCTAAAAAAATTAAAGAATTTTTATTTTCCGAAGAAATAGAAGGTGCTATTAAAAAAAATAATAATATTTAAAAAATATGAAAATACTTAAAATATTAATAATTTTGTTGTTAATTCCAAGTGTTATCTTTGCATTTTTTGATGACAAAAATTTTGTTTTTTATAAAAATTTATCTGGTGATAATTGTGATAACTGTTATTTTGAGATTGATAAAGATATTTATAATCATGCACAAAGAAGTTTAAATGATTTAAGAATTATTAATAAAGACAATCAAGAGCAAGCTTATAAAATATGGCGTTCTTTAGATAATACGGAGAGAAAAGAGATTGAGCAAAGTGTTAAAGTTATTTCGAGGAAAGAAATAGATAATGGGTTAGAATATATTTTGGATGTAGAAGATAGTTATAATTATGGTTCTTTTAAGGTTGAGTTAAGTAATGATGAGTTTATGAGAGCAGCTTATGAAATTTATGGTTCGCAACTTAAAAATACAGGTTGGCAAAAAATAAATAGGGATAAATACAGTGTTGTAAAAGCTGGTTATAAAAATGGAAAAAAGTATGGTGATGAAAAAATATATTATAATAATAAATATAGATATATAAAATTAATTTTGATATTAGATGAGGGTAATTTTGATATTTTAGGATTTACTCAATCAGTATATAGTTATAAAAATTTAAAAGCTGAAAAAAATGAATTTTTACCGAAAGTAAGTCAATTTACAGAAGGAACTAAAACTATTTTAAAAGTTGATATTGAACAGTCTGGGTTGGGTATAGACAAAATGGATTTAACTTTTGAATATGATAGGGATTATAATAGGTCATACGTTATTTATACTTCTGATGATGGCAATGCTCAAAAGTTAGAAAATTATAAGAGAAGGCAATCAAATCAAAATTATTGGAAAAGGCAAAATTCTGGAAATATAAAGGGTAATTTTGGTGGAATAACACATCAAATTAATTTATCAAACATCAAGGATAGATTTTTAATGATTGAAATTGAAAATAATGATAATATTCCGTTGGTATATAAATCTTTAAAGTTATTTGCAATAAAGGATTATATTTTATTAAAAAATTTAAATTTTAACGATTCTTCTTATAGGGTTTATTATGGTGCAGATGCTGTAAGCCGACCGCAGTATGATATTTCTTTTTTAAATATAAAAAATAATTTAGCTAATTTTAATCAATTAAGTTTGGGTGATGAAATAAAAAATAAAAATATGGTAGAAAAAAAGAAACCTCTTTCGGAAAGAAGCCCTGCATTAATTTATCTTTTTATGGGTTTATTGGTTTCTGGTTTGGGTTATTATGTTTATAGAATTTTTTCTAAAACTGTTTCATAAGATAAATGAATAAGTTTTCTTTTTTTATAACTTTAAAAA
>JAGLGQ010000126.1 GCA_023143935.1 Minisyncoccota bacterium | reverse complement strand
TATTAAAATATATATTTATTTATTTTTTAATATAAATAAAATTTTTTATTAAAAACATAAAATAAAATTTAATTATTAACTTCGTTATTTAACTTGTTATAAAGAGTATATAATTATTATGGATAACTATTTTTTTAAAGTTTGACTTTCTCTCTATATTTGGTAAAATATGCGTTACTTTTTGTAAAATTATGACAAGATCTTCAAAGAAAGGACCATACGTGGATCCAAGATTATTAAAGAAAATAGCAGGAAAAAAACCAGCAGATACTGAGACTATAAAGACATGGTCTAGATCTTCTCAAATTCATCCTGACATGATCGGTTTTACTTTTGCGGTTCATAACGGAAAAAAGTTTATCGATGTTCTAATATCAGAAGATATGGTTGGACACAGATTAGGAGAATTTTCTCCTTCAAAAACTTTTTATAGACATGGAGGTAAAATTCAGAAAGAACTTGACCAAAAGAAAAGAGAAACAGATATTGAAGCTGCAAAAGCAGCAAAAACTGATTAAACAGTTTATTTATTAAATTTATTATGCAAGTTAAAGCAAGTATTAAAAATTTTAGAGTGACCCCAAGAAAAGCAAGAGAAATTGCTGATTTTGTTAGGGGAAAAGATTTAAATAAAGCTTTGGTAGAATTAAAGTTTGTAAATAAAAAAGCAGCTTCTGGTTTGGGAGATTTGTTATTAAGTGCAAAAGCTAATGCAGAAAATAATTTTTCTTTAGATTCTAAAAATCTTTTTATTGAATCTATATTTGTAGAAGACGGTAAGGCACTTAAAAGACATAGAGCTGGTTCAAATGGTAGAGCTTTACCATTTAAAAGAAGGTTATCCCATGTTTATTTAACTTTAGCGTCAAAAGAAGAGCAGGCGGTAGATAAAAAAGAAAATTAATTATTAAATATTATTATGACACATGTAGTACATCCATATGCACATAGATTAGGGGGAATCAGAGACTGGAAATCAAAATGGACAGCATCAAAATCTGACTATAAAGATTTTTTGAAAGCAGATTTTTTCATTAGAGAATTTCTAGAAAAGGAATTAAAGCATTGTTATATTTCAAGTATTTCTTTTGAAAGAAATACTGATAAAAAATATTCTATAATAATAAACACATCTAGACCGGGGATGATTATTGGTAGAGGTGGAGATGGAATTGAAAAACTTACAAAAAAAATTAAATCTATTTTGAAAAAAAAGAATTTAATTATTCCATTAGACCTTAAAGTTGTAATAAATGATGTTCATTCTCCAGAATCAGATGCTGGAATTGTAATGGCTCAAATTATAGAAGGATTAGAAAAAAGAATGCCTTTTAGAAGAATTTTAAAAATGACTGCTGAAAAAGTGATGGCAAACAGAGATGTGCAGGGTATAAAAATATCTGTTTCTGGTAGATTAGGTGGGGCAGATATGGCAAGAAGAGAACATATTAAAAAAGGAAGAATTCCACTTTCAACTTTTAGAGCAGATGTAGATTATAGAGACGGAAGAGCAAATTTACCATATGGGGTAATTGGTATAAAAGTTTGGATTTATGGTGGTGAAGTTTTTGATAAAAAATAAGAAAATATTATGTTATTTCCAAATAAAGTAAAATATAGAAAATGGCAAACAAATAGAAAGAATTCTAAAAAACTTGCCGATAAAGTTGAAACAAGGGGAAATAAAATTTCTTTCGGTGATTTTGGTCTTAAAGCTGATGGACATGTTAGATTAACATCTAATCAAATTGAATCAGCTAGAAAAGCCATAAAAAGATATGTTGGTAAATTTGGAAAGGTTTACATTAGAGTTTTTCCAGATAGACCAGTAACTAGAAAAGCTGCGGAAGTTGGTATGGGAAAGGGAAAGGGTGATCCAGACCATTTTTGTATGGAAATTTTTACAGGTAGAATTTTGTTTGAAGTAGTGGGAGTTTCTGAAGAGATTGCAAGAGAGGCGTTAAGAAAAGGGGGAACAAAATTACCAGTTAAAACTAAAATTATCAAAAAAAGGTAATTTGTGTTAATATAAAAAAATATTATGAAGGATTTAGCAAAAAAAGATACTAAAAGTTTATTGAAAGAATTGAAGGTTTTAAAAGAAAAATTGAGAGAAATTTCTTTTACTCCAGCGGGAAATTCAAAAGATTCTTCTGTAGTTTCAAAAATGAAAAAAAAAATTGCTAGAATTTTAACTATAATTAATAATCAATAATGCTTATGACAGAAAATAAAAAGAAAATTTCAGGTGTAGTGGTGTCAGATAAGATGAAAGATACAATTGTTGTTTTAGTTGAAAACTATTTCAAACATCCTAAATACCAGAAATTCATTAAAAAAAGTAAAAAATATAAAGCTCACGACGAAGGAAATACAAAAAAGGTGGGAGATGAAGTAGAAATAATGGAATCTAAACCAATTTCAAAAACAAAGAAATTTATTTTAGTAAATAAAAATTAATAATTAGAATATGATACAGCCACAATCAATAGTAAAAATAACGGATAACTCTGGAGGAAAAATTGGAAGAGTTTTCAAGGTTTTAGGGGGATCAAAAAAAAGATATGCTAGAATAGGTGATATAGTGGTTTTATCTGTTCAAGTTGCAGAGCACGGAAAACAAATAAAGAAAAAAGATGTTGTTTATGGGGTAGTTGTTAGACAAAAACAACCATTCAGAAGAAAAGATGGTTCTTATATTTATTTTGATGAAAATTCAGTTGTAATTATAAGTAAAGATAAAAGAGAGCCGATTGCGGGTAGAATGTTTGGACCAATGCCTAGAGAATTACAAGAGTTGGGCTATCAAAAAGTTATATCTCTTGCGCCAGAGGTATTATAAAATGAATTTAATTTAAGTATTATGAAGTTAAAAAAAGGAGATAAAGTAATAGTAATTACAGGAAAAGATAAAGGAAAGGAATCAAAAATTTTAAAGGTTTTTTTATCTGATAATAAAGTTTTAGTTGAAGGGGTTAATTTAAAGAAAAAATACCAAAAAGATTTTGGTGGACAAAAAGGTGGAATAATAGAAATCCCAGCTCCGATTGATGTATCAAATATATCAATAATAGATCCTAAAACTAAAAAGGTATCAAGGGTGGGATTTGAGCTTGATAAAAAAGGAAAAAAAGTTAGAGTAGCTAAGAAATCTGGTTCAGAAATTAAATAATATAAAAAAGGATTATGTTGGATATACAAAAAAAAATAAATAGCGCATTTGATTTTTTAAAGGAAAAATTTTCTTATAAAAACAAATTTCAATCACCAAAACTTACTAAAATTGTAGTATCTGTTGGTGTTGGTAGAGATAAAGAAGACAAAAGAAAGTTGGGGGTTATTTTAGATAGATTAACAAAAATAACAGGACAAAAACCATCAGAATCTCCTGCAAAAAAGTCAATTGCTGCTTTTAAATTAAGAGAAGGACAAATTGTTGGTTATAAAGTTACAATGAGAGGGGATAAAATGCATCGTTTTTTTGATAAGTTTGTGGGTATTGTAATGCCTCGTATGAAAGATTTTAGAGGTATTTCTTTACAATCTGTTGATGAACAAGGAAATTTAACTATGGGGATAAAAGAACATATAGTTTTTCCTGAGACAGGAGATGAAGAAATAAAAGATATTTTTAGTTTAGCTGTTACAATTGTTTCTTCAGCTAGTTCAAAAGATGAAGCTCTAGAATTTTTTAAACATATAGGGATTCCATTTAAAAAAGAAAAAGAAAATAAATAAATTATTATGAAAACAGACATACATCCAAAAAATTATAAAATAAAAGTAAAATGTGATTGTGGTGCAGAGTACGACATTGAAACTACAAAAGAAGATTTTACTAAAGTTGAAATTTGTAAAAATTGTCATCCTTTTTTCACTGGACAAGGAAAAACTTTAGATACTGCTGGTCGTGTAGATAAATTTAAAAAGAAATGGGACGCAGCTAAAAAAAAATAATTTAATACAAAAATTAAAACTCAAAAACTACATCAAAAATTATGTAGTTTTTTAATTTCATAACATTTTCCAACAGGCCCGGCCTGTACGGTACTAGTACCGTACA
>JAGLGQ010000125.1 GCA_023143935.1 Minisyncoccota bacterium | reverse complement strand
GCATATATAATTTTGGCGATTTTATATTGTGCTTTTGGTTATGCAATGTATTTAAAAAATCAAGTTCTTATTATATCTGAAGTTCAGAGTGGGGATATGAAAGAAAGTGGTATTAAAATAGATACAATTTATACTTTTATGGGGGTAGCCGTTTCGTTGTTTACTTTAGCGATTGGCATTATTTTTTCTCAACACGAAGAAATTATTGCCATGGTTTGGTTGGTTGAAAGTAGTCTTTTATATTTTGCTTATAAATATACTTTTAGTGGAAAAGTTTTTGTGGGAGCATTAATTTTAAATGTTATAGGTATAATAAAGTTGGGGATTTTAGTAGATTATAATAATACAAATGATTTTATGATGTTAATTTCATTAGGCATTGTTTTTGTGTCTTTATTAGTTAATTTAAAATTTTTAAAATTAAAAGATAGTGTGGGTAGGACGGTGCATGATATATTACATGGATTGGGAATGATTATCCTTGCTTCATTATTTGTAGATATTATTTCTGGTTGTAATGTGATAGGAGGGGGGATTTTAGGAATATCATTTTTTATTTTAATATTAGCTTTTTGGTATAGACATTTGAGGGTCGTAACGACTATTTTAAAAGTATTTTTATTGGGCTCAATTGCTTTTATCGCTATTTCGCATATTCAGACTCTTTCGGAATTATTTAGTTTAGCAATAAAAGAAGTTAAATTAGTGGGTGGATTATTGCAACCGTTAACTACAATTATAATTGTTACATCTTTGTTGGTAACAAAAAAAATTGTAAGTAAAAAAGAGGAAGGTATTTTGTTGGCTAGTTCTGCGTTATTTTTACTTATTACTACCACAAAATATGTTTATGAAATATTTTCTCATAATTTATTTGCGATAACTATTTATTGGGGGTTGTTAGCGTTTGTAATAATTGGGATTGGGATAGAAAAGAATATTATAAAGTGTCGAACATTGGGATTGTATTTACTTATTTTAACTTTTGGAAAAATTATATTTTATGATATTTGGTTGGGTGTTGATAATACCGTAACAAGGGTGGTTGCGTTGATGTTAATAGGGGGGTTAACTATTGGAATTTCTGTTTTATATACTAGAAAATATGGAGATAATATAAAAGGAGAATTGCAAGTAGAAAATTTATTTAAATCAAAAGAATAAAAAGAATGAGTTAAATTTGAATTTTAGATTAAAGCTTGAACATGGAAGTTTTTTGTTTTCTTTTTTTATAAATACTTTATGTGGTGTTAACCAATTAAGACATTTTCTGGGTTGATTATTTAATTTATCTTGAATTATGAGATAATTAGGTATAATTAGAGATATGAAATTAAAAAAATTTGCAGTTTTTGATATTGATGGAACTATTTTTCGTTCCAGTTTATTTATTGAAGTAATGGAAGAACTTATTAAAGAAGGTATTTTTCCATTAGAAACTAAAAAAGAATATAATAAAAAATATGAGAAATGGCAAAATAGAGATGGTGGATATAGTGAATATGTAGATGCTATGGTAAAAGCTTTTTTTAAATATATAAAGGGTGTTAATTATGATGAGTATATGAAAATAGTTTCTGCGGTAGTAAAAAAACAACAAAAACAAACATATAAATATACTAGAAATTTAATTAAAAAATTAAAAAAAGATGGGTATTTTTTAATTGCTATTTCTTTGTCTCAAAAAGATATTTTAGATATTTTTTGTCCATTTTTGGGTTTTGATAAAATTTTTGGTACAGAATTTGAAGTTGATAAAAACAATGAATTTACAGGTGTGGTTATAAATAAAGAAATTTTGAACAGTAAGGCACATATTTTAAAAAAGTTTATTTTAGAGGAAAATTTAAATATAAAAGATTCAATCGCTGTTGGAGATACGGAGAGTGATATACCCATGTTTGAAATAGTAGAAAATCCAATTTGTTTTAATCCTAATTTTAATTTGTATAAAGAGGCTAAAAAAAATAATTGGAAAATAGTAGTAGAGAGAAAAGATGTAATATATAAAAATGAAATTAATTAATAAAAAGTTAAAAAATAGGAAGTTGGTTGTGGCATGGATTACTAGATATATATATGTGTATATATATCTATGTTATTTAATGGTTATGCAAATAGTAATATTTTGAGTATTGAATTCTGGAAGGAGTTATTAAAACCGTATTTTACTAGTGAGGTTTTATGGGCTCCATTTATTTTTTTATTAATTTATTTTTTTATTTATAGTTTGTCTTATTTAAATAAAAAAATATTTTATGTAATCGTTTTTATTCCATTGGTTACGACCATTTTGGCAATTATTGAACAAGCGTTTTTTAAATAAAAAAATATCAATAAAGAAATTGTTACCGATTTAATAAAATGATTATTAATTAATTAAAAAAGTTATGAAAATTTTTTTTGATTGGTTTCTCGTTCTATTTATTTTTTTCTGTGCCTTTATTTGTTGTTTTATTTATTTATTTTTTGATCTATGGTTTATCTTATTTAAATAAAAAAATATTTTATGGAATAATTTTTATATTATTTTTATATACTTTTTTTACATTTTTTCAATATTATCAAGTGTCAGGGTATTTTGGTTTTTAATTGAACAATGGAAATAATATTTATCCTGAAGTTGTTTCAACTTCGTTGGGTGAGAATGAAATAAAGATGACAATGAGAATAGATAAAGTTGGTGATTTTAGATTAAAGTTTGAACATGGAAGTTTTTTGTTTTCTTTTTTTTATAAATACTTTATGTGGTGTTAACCAATTAAGACATTTTCTGTGTTGATTATTTAATTTATCTTGAATTATGAGATAATTGGGTATAATTAGAGATATGAAATTAAAAAAATTTGCAGTTTTTGATATTGACGGAACTATTTTTCGTTCTAGTTTATTTATTGAAGTAATGGAAGAACTTATTAAAGAAGGTATTTTTCCATTAGAAACCAAAAAAGAATATAATAAAAAATATG
>JAGLGQ010000124.1 GCA_023143935.1 Minisyncoccota bacterium | reverse complement strand
ATCTAATTTTACAGAAGAAAAACTTCTTAATTTTTTAGTAATTTTTTGCAACATATCTACTGTATACGACAAATCTTCTTTTATAGTTTCTCTTCCTAAAGTAAATCGTAAACTTCCATGCGAATATTCTATAGGAATACCCAATGCTTTAAGCACGTGGGAAATATTTAAATCATAAGAAGAACATGCGGACCCAGTAGCACAAACAACCCCCTCTTCATCCAACATTAAAAGTAAAGATTCTCCCTCAATTCCCTCAACTGATATATGCACATTATTTGGAAGTCTATTTTTTAAATCTCCATTAATATGTATTTTCTCAATTTTATTTTCCAATTCTTTCATAAAATAATCCCTTAATTCTGTAAGTCTATCACTCTCAAACTTTTTCATTTCTTCTGTAATTTTTAAAGCCTCCACCATACCAGAAATCATTATTAAAGATTCCGTACCACTTCTAAAATTATTTTCTTGTCCACCACCTAAAATTATTGGCTCCAATACAACATCTTTAGATTTATACAAAACTCCAATGCCCTTTGGTCCATATATTTTTGAACCAGAAAATGTCATCAAATCTACTCCTAAATTAACAATATCAATATCTAAATAATTTACCGCCTGACAAGCATCTGTATGAAAAACAATATCTTTATCTTTTAAAATTTCTGCAATTTCACAAATCGGCTGAACAGTACCAATTTCATTATTTGCATACATTATAGAAACCAAAATTGTATCTTCTCTTAATGCAGATTTAAATTCTCCAACATCTATTATTCCATTTTTTTGCACATCTAAATATGTAACTTCAAACCCCTCCCTTTCCAACTGTTCCATTGGATGTAAAACAGCATGATGTTCTATCTTTGTTGTAATAATATGTCCACCCTTTTTTTTATTAGCTCTAGCCACACCGAAAATCGCTAAATTATCAGACTCAGTTCCAGAGCCCGTAAAAATAATTTCTTCCGAATCACAATTTAAAATTTTTGAAACATCTAACCTATTTTGTTTTAAAATTTTTTTTGCATTTCTTCCCTCTTTATATATAGAAGACGGATTACCAAAAACCTCCATCATCTCCACCATCTTTTTTTTTACTTTCTCATCAAGTTTTGTTGTAGCAGCATTATCTAAATAAATTCTTTTTTTCATATTAAAATATATTTTAACATTTTTAAAATAAAATTTACAAATTTTTTTTAAAAAAAAATTTGACAATAAAAAATATTCTAATATAATATTCTAGTAAATAAAAAATAATATGAACGAACAACCACCAAAAAAAAGGAATGGAAAAGAGGGGGGAAGGAAAAACCAATATTCTCGACCAAAAAGTGCATTTACGCAATGTTTCTTGGACACACCCGATCCACTTACAGAAACCCTAGAGGTCACTGAAAATATCCAAACCACATTTAACAAAGATAAACCAACATTTTAATTTCTAATACAATTAAAATCAAAAAAAACAATATTAATAAATAAAATTATAAAATAAATAAATAAAATAATATGGCAGAAAAATCACCATTAACAAAATTAAAAAAAGGAAACCTTTCGGAAATATTCTCCAAAAAACCATCAAGACAAAATATAACCGAACAAGGTTATGGAACTGTGGGAATCTCCGAAAAAGGCGAAACAGTGTTTGTACTTTAATTTTTTAAATTAATTAAAAATTAAAATTATTAAAATAAATAAATAAATAAAATAATATGACAGAAAAATCACCATTAACAAACTTAAAAAAAACTTTCAACGATACCGTCGATTTTTTTGGTCCAAAAGATGAAGAGCTTGAAGAAATTGCTTCACAAAACCAAAACGAATCAACACAAAAAAGAACTATTAACAATAAAATAGAAAGATTATTTAAAAATCAAAATAATATGTTTTCTGAAGCCGTTAAATCACTTGCTTCAAAAGAAGAAATAAAAGAATTTTGCTTTACTTTTATAACTCATCATGTACATAATGATGTTGATAAAGAAAAGACGGTAGAAGATAAAATTAAAGACGCAAAAACAATTATTTGGAATGAAATAAAAAATTTAGAAAAAAATACTGACACATGGAAAGAAATACTAAAAAGTTGTGATTTATTTGACGTAATAAATACTAAATTTTGGAAACCCCAAAAAACAACACAAACACCCAATTTAAGTATAAAATCCCAAAAAACAAGAAAGATTGCTTAATGTCTAAAATCTAAAAAAAAAATATTTTATTTAAATATACTTTTTTTATTTTCTAAAAAGTTCAAAAACGACGCAAAAAATTGCGATAGCAATTTTTTGCGTCGTTTTT
>JAGLGQ010000123.1 GCA_023143935.1 Minisyncoccota bacterium | reverse complement strand
CGAAAATTCCGAAGGAATTTTCGTTTTAAACTTTTCTTACCCTAATTATATAAAAATTTTATGAAAGATTAAGTTTTTCTGCAATCAAAGGTTGATTAAATCCTATTACAAATTCACCATCAATTTCTACTACTGGTACTCCCATTTGTCCTGTTTTTTCAACAATATACTTTCCTTTTTCTTGATTTTCTATCACATCAATACTTTCATATTTTACACCTTTTTCATCAAAATATTCTTTTACCATATTGCAGTGCATACATGTTGGCGTTGAATACACTATTACTTTTTTTTGATTTTCTGTCATATTTATTGAATTTTAATTAATAATATAAATTATATCAACCTTATTTATATTTATCAAACTTATTAATTTTCAACTTCTTCTTCTTTCTTTTTATATAATTCGTCTAATTCTTCGTTTCCTTTTTTCGTTAATTCTTCCATACTCTCTTTTGCAGAAAATTTATCATCTTCTGTAATTTCTCCATCTCTTTCTTGTTTTTCAATTTCGGCTTTAACCTCATCTCTGTGTTTTCTTAATCTTATTCTCGCATCCTCTAATTTTTCTTTTGCTAATTTTAAAAGCATTACTCTTCTCTCTGATGTTAAATCAGGAAAAGATAATCTGATTACTGTTCCAGAAACAGAAACGCTTAATCCCAAATCGGCTTTTGTAATTGCTTCTTCAATATTTTTTGAAATACCATTATCAAAAGGGGAAATGGAAAGTGTTTTTGCATCTTCAATGCCAATACTCGCAAGTTGATTAACTGGCATTTGGCTTCCATACGCTTCAACCTTAATATTATCTAAAACAGAAACCGCTGCGGCGCCTGTTCTAATACTTGAAAATTCTTTTTTTAATCGCTCTTTAACTTCCTCTATATTTGTTTTAAATTTATTGAAATCCATGTTATTAATTATATCATTTTTTATAAAAATGATATAATTTAAGAAACAAATGTCTATAAATAAAGAGGGAATTTTAAAAGAAATAGAAGAATTGGAAAAACAAACATATCTTCATGATTTTTGAAGTGATTCTGTAAAAGCTCAAAATATTTTAAAAAAAATAGAAAAGTTAAAGTTAACTTTGGGGGGTGGAGAAAAATATGACACAGAACCTGCTATAATTTCAATTTTTGCGGGAGCTGGTGGTGATGACGCGGAAGATTGTGCTAAAATTCTTTTTGAAATGTATTTAAAATTTTCAGATAAACAAAATTATACTTTGGATATATTAGACCAAAATCAAAATACTCTCGGTGGTTACAAAAATATTTCGTTTGAAATTTCTGGAAAAGGTGTTTATGGAAAACTAAAAAATGAATCTGGAGTTCATAGAATTGTTCGTAAATCTCCTTTTAATTCAAAATCAAAAAGACAAACTTCCTTTGTTTTAGTGGATGTTTTACCAAAATTACCTAAAAAAGATTTCGTAATAGATGAAAATGAATTTGAAATAACTTTTGCAAAATCACAGGGTGCGGGAGGGCAAAATGTAAATAAAAGAGAAACTGCTGTAAGAATTGTACACCCAAAAACTGGATTTTCATTTTTTGTTTCCAAAGAACGGACGCAAGAAAGAAATAAAGAAATTGCACTTGATATGATGAGAGCAAAATTATATAAAAAACACCAAGAAGATGAAGAGAAGAAAGAAAAAGGTTTAACTGTTTCTGATAAAGTAAAAATAGAATGGGGTTCACAAATACGTTCATATGTTTTTGACCCATATCAAATGATAAAAGATCATCGGACAAATATTGAAATAAAAGATATTAATAAAGTTTTAAATGGAAATTTAGAAAAATTTATTTCTACCCCTGATTAACATCTAAATTAAATTTCAAAATAT
>JAGLGQ010000122.1 GCA_023143935.1 Minisyncoccota bacterium | reverse complement strand
AAGTTTTTCTTCTGTAAAATTAGATAATTAAATATAAAAATTATGAATAATTGTGGAAATATACCAAATATACAAGGAATTGATGGAAGTGATTGGTTTTATTCTGATATGGTAAAAGACCATTTTTTACATCCTAGAAATTTTTTAATTGATGAAAAAAAATATGAGGCAGATGGTTTTGGAATTACGGGTTCTTCTATTTGTGGAGATATGATGTCTATATTTATTAAAGTTTATAAAGATAAAGGGGGGGGAGAAAAAATAAAAGAATGTAAATGGCAGACTTTTGGTTGCGCTTCGGCTATTGCTTCAACATCGATGATGTCTATAATGGTAACGGAAAATGGTGGAATGAGTTTAAAAAGAGCAAAAAAATTAAAACCACAAGAAATTATAGAAAGATTGGGTGGACTTCCAGAAATAAAATTTCATTGTTCTGTTTTGAGCCATGAGGCGTTAAGAAGTGCGGTAGAAAATTATGAAAAAAATAATAAAAAAAAATAACAATTTAAAATTGTTATTTTTTATTGTTTAATTAATTAAGAATTATTTATTTTGACTTTTTTTCCAAATAAGTGAAAAAATAAATATAATTGTAAAAGTAAAAAACCAGTTTACTAATACAAGTGAAAAAAATCCAAATATATTTTTTAAATCTAGAATTTTTAAATTTTCAAGTAAATGATATATGATGGGATTATATTCATTGTACGGTGTAAATATTAATAGATACATCGGTGGCAAAAACCATGCAAAAATAAAACTTATTAAACTTTGTTTCCATATTTTCATACAATAAAATTTTATCATTATAATTAATTTTTTGCAATTGTAGTTTGTCAGTAAAAGTTTTAGATGTTTTTTTGGTGTATAATATTTTAATGGAAAAAATTACATTAATTTTAAAAGAAATAAAACAAGAAACAGAAGATGTAAAAACTTTAGTTTTTGTTTTAGAAAATAATAAAAAATTAGATTTTAAAGCTGGGCAATATTTAAATTTATTTTTTTCTAATGATAAAGATGGTCATGGAAAACCTTATACTATTTCATCAGCCCCATGCGATGATATACATATTACCGTAAAAAATATGGGTTCTTTTTCGGGAAAACTTCATAAAATGAAATTGGGTGAGAAAATTGAGGCTGTCGGTCCCTTGGGTTTTATGATTTTATCGGAAATGGAAGATTTAGACGGCGATATTGTTTTTATTGCTGGCGGAATTGGAGTAACTCCATTTTATTCTATGATAAAAGATATTTTTCAAAATGGTAAAAAAAATAATATTTCTTTTTTTTATGCGAATCAAAAAAAAGAATCTATTATTTTTTATGATGAGTTAGAAAAAATAAATAAAGAAAATAATAATTTCAATTTTTATCATTTTTTATCTAGAGATAAAAAATTTAAAGCTCAAAATGTAAAAAATAGAAGATTAGAAATGGAAGATTTAATGGATACTTTAGGAGATGTAAAAAGTAAAATTTTTTTTATTTGTGGTTCTATAAAATTTGTAAATGATTTTTGGAAAGACTTGAAAGAAAATGGAGCAAAAGAGGATAATATTTTTACGGAGGCTTTTTTTGTAGGATAGATTTTTTTTCCATAAAGCAAGGCTTTATGGAAAAAAAAGGAAAATTTTGTTTTGACATTTTTTGTGTAGTATTTTATAATAAATATGTAAAAAAATATTATGGAAAAAACAAGAATAGGAATTACAATTTTTGGTCCAAGATATAAATGTGAGAGAGCATTAAGGAGTTGTTATGGAGGAACACACAAAGGACGTTTAATGTTAAGAACGGGAGTTTTTGATAAAGATTCTAAAAATAGATTTTTAAAAGAAAATAGATATAGGAATATGAATCGGTTGGTTAAAGTTAAAGATCGTATGTAGAAAATAAGAATTTAAAAATCATGTTTTAATATATGGAAATGGTTTTTGAAGAGGAAAAAAATTTGGCTACGCCAAATTTTTATTTTTTTAATTTCTTTATGTTATAATTTTTTTTATGACTGAAAATAGTAAAGATAAAGTGATAGTGAGATTTCCACCGTCACCGACAGGTAGGTTGCATATAGGAAACATTCGCTCCTTACTTTTTAATTATTTATATGCAAAAAAATGTGGTGGAGATATTGTAATGCGGTTTGAAGATACAGATGAAGCGAGAAGTAAAAAAGAGTATGAAGATTTTGCTTTGAAAACTTTATCTGATTTGGGACTTGATTTTGATAGAGGTCCGTTTAGGCAATCTGAAAGAAAAGAATTTTATCGTGATGCAATTGAAACTTTAATTAGAAACGATAAGGCTTTTGAAGCCGAAGAAAAAGAGGGTGGTGATGGAGAAAAAGTAATTCGTTTTCGGAACCCAAATAAAATTGTAACTTTTGTTGATACAGTAAAGGGGGAAATAAAAATAGATACTACAAGTTTTGGTGATTTTGTGATTGCAAGATCAAAAAAGTCACCGCTTTATCATTTAACTGTTGTTGTTGATGATATTGATATGGGAGTTACTGATGTTATTCGTGGAGAAGATCATGTCACTTCTACTCCTCGTCAGATTTTACTTATTGAGGCGTTGGGTGGAAATATTCCTCGGTATACTCATTTACCATTGATTATTGGTGATGATAAAAAGAAGCTTGGTAAAAGACATGGGGCTGTAACTTGGAATGAATTTAAGGGACTTGGATATTTACCAGAAGCTATTATAAATTATCTTGCTTTATTGGGGTGGAATCCGGGAAATGGAGATGAAAGAGAAATTTTTTCTAAAGAAGAATTAATTAATGAATTTTCTTTAGAGAAAGTTAATAATTCTCCAGCTACTTTTTCGTATATAAAATTAGATGATATAAATCGTCAGTGGATGTTAAAACTTGATAAAGAAAAATATTATAAAAAAGCTTTGGAATTTATTTCTCCAAAAATTAGAGGTAGATTTGAAGAGAGTAAAGAAAAAGGACAAAAAATAATAGAGAAAGTTGTTAGAGAAAGAATTTCTAAGTTTTCTGAAATTATTGATATGGAAAATGAAAATGAGTTTGATTATTATTTTTCAAATCCAGTAGTTGCTGATAGTGATTTAGTTTTTAAAACAGATGGTTTAGATAAAACATTGGAGATTTTAACTAAAACATCAGATATTTTAGAAAAAATTCCTGTAAATGAGTGGAATTTTGAAAATTTGAAAAATTCTTTGTGGGATTGGTCAGGGGAGATTGGGAGAGGTTCAGTTTTACATCCGTTAAGAACTATTTTAACAGGAGCTAAAAGAAGTCCAGATCCTTTTACGGTTATGGAAATTTTAGGAAAAGAAGAGAGTTTAGGGAGAATTAATAGAAGAATTAGTTAGTTTAATATAATGAAAATTTGGTGAATTTATTCATTAGATTTTTTTTAAAAAATTATTTGTTACGTAGTATGTTACGTAACATTTTTTTTATTGAAATAATTTGATATATCATTAAGTCGGTTTTTTTATTAATTTTTTATAACATAGATAAAA
>JAGLGQ010000121.1 GCA_023143935.1 Minisyncoccota bacterium | reverse complement strand
GTTCAATTCCGGGTAGCCACCCCAAACAAAAAAGATGGAAATTGCGAAGCAATTTCCATCTTTTTTCAATAAACCTTTTTAATTTTTAAAACTCATTAAAAATTAAATTTTCTAATTTTTGTTTTTCTAACTCCCATTTAGAAAATTTTTGTTTCATTAAACCATAAAAATCTTTTGAATGATTTTGGTGTTTAACATGACACAGCTCATGAGTAATCACATAATCAATTTGTTTTTTGGTGGCATGAATTAAAAGTGGATTTAAAATAACTTTGCCGTTTGAATGATAACTCCCCCATCTTTTAGACATTTTTCTAGTTTTCAATTCTGGAGCAAAATCATAATCAAACTTTTTTAAAATCTCCTCAAATCTTTCTTGAAAAACTTTCTCCATTTTTTCTTTAAACCATTTATCTAATAATTCTTTGTTAAATTTCTGATCTTTAAGCTTATTAGAAAAAATAAATATTTTGCCCTGTTTTAAAAAAACTTTATTGTTTTTTGATTTTTCCACCTTCAACATATATCTCCTACCCAAATACAAAAAAGACTCTCCAGAAACATACTCTTTTTTAGATACTTTTTTTTTAAAATTTTTAAAAAAATCTAATTGCTTATCAATCCAAAAAACTTTCCTCTTTAAAAAATCATTAATTTCTTTATTTTTAGTTTCTAAAGGAGTTTTCAAAATGATAGACATACTCGGACTAATAATCAAAGCAAAAGTCTTTCTCTCTTGCTTATCCAAGTAATATTTGTATTCACTTTTTCCATAAATAAATTTTTTCATAATTATTTCTTAAATTCCTCAACATTATTTAAAAGTAAAACATCCACAACTAAATTCTGAATTTCTTGAGATTTTTCCAAATCTGTAATTTCTAACTTATCGTAAAGATAATCATCAACTAAGCTTCTAATCCTATTTTTTACATCAATATTATTTTGCCAATCAACGATAATTTGCTCTTCTATTATCTTCATAATATCAATCACAATATCGATATATTGATTATCGGAAAAATTAAATTCAACAAATTCTTTTTTTAAGTTCCTATAAAAAATTCCAGCATTTTTAATATCTTGAATTTTATTTGGCAAAGAAATATCTATTTTATTTTCAACATCTTTATCAATTTTCTTTAACATTTCTAATGCCTCCAAATCTTTCATTTTTTTAGCATACATATCAGAAATAATGCTAGATACTCTTTCAGAAAATTTTTCATAAAATTCTGGGTCGGAATCTTTTTTTTCAGAAATGGTTTTCTCAATTTTTGCAGCCATAGCTTCTGCCCGTGCCTTGTTAGTTTTCAAAAACTCAATTTCTTTTCCAAAATCAGCAATATTAATATTTTCTGTTAATATTTCAACTTCACTAGACTTAACATAAGTGTCTAAAATCTTTTGAATAGCATTTTTGTATTTTGAAAAATCTAATTTGTCAGATGGATTTTTTAAAGCCACAGACCTTTTTAAATTTAAAAGAAATTTTAAATCATTCGTATACATTTCATGTTTATCAAATTTATGAACAAAATCCCTAAATATAGAAGCTTCTGAAAAATTTGTTATGAAAGCATTATATTTATTATAAAAATCTTTTCTTATTTTTTCGTTTGCTATACCATCCAACAATTCAACATATTCTCCATCATCTGATTTGTTTTTTACTTTTTTAAATATTTCAAAAACAGCACCATAAGATTCTTCCAACTTCTCAAGTTTTTCATTAAAAGTAAACAACGCAGAATCAACATCTTTTTTATTTTTGATATTCCCAAAAAGCTTCATAGCATCTTTTAAATTTTCTGCATTTTTAGAATAATCAATCACAAAACCTGCAGTTTTTGGATAAGCAGAATTTTTATTTTCATAAACTCTATTAATTCGAGCAATAGCTTGTAATAAATTATGGTCCCTTAAATCTTTCGCTAAATACAAAACTGTGTTTCTGGGTGCATCAAAACCAGTTAAAAGTTTATCTACCACAATCAAAATCTCCACCCCACTATCATCTTCCTTGAATTCTGTAATCAAATTATCTTCATACTTAGAACCATATTTTTCAGTTATCTTTTTTAAATAATTATAAACTACTATTTTATGATTATCTGATTCATCCTCTTTAGTTCCCGACAAAACTACCCCTGTTTTAATTTTTCCATTTTTTTCAAAATATTTTTGAAACAAAATCGCTGAATATTGAGAAGGAGCAACTATCTGAGCTTTTAATCCAGAATCATGAAATTTCTCTAAAAAATGCCTCTCTATATCATAAGCAATTTCTCCAATTCGATGAGGATTATCTTTAATCATTTTTTGCTTTATTCTCTTTTGAATTTCTTTTTGATTTTCTTCACTCTCATCTGCAATTATTCTTTGAATATATCTATCAATTTCCTCAGAATCAGATTTTAAATTTGCATATCGTCCATCATAATAACGTGGCAAAACCACTCCATCATCCAAAGCGTCATCAATGGTATATTTATCAATAAAACTACCAAATCTTTTTTCTGTATCACTATTTTCTCCTACTTTTAACAAGGGTGTCCCAGTAAAAGCAATATAACAAGCATTCGGGATATATTTATCCATTTTTAAACTAGCTTGCCCCCCCTGAGTTCTGTGAGCTTCATCAATAAATACAAAAATATTTTTATCAAAATCTGTTTCAAATTTTTTTCCCTTATTAGCAACAGTATCGAACTTTTGTACCAAAGTGGTCAA
>JAGLGQ010000120.1 GCA_023143935.1 Minisyncoccota bacterium | reverse complement strand
ACAGATATTCCAGCAGTAAAAGGTGTAAAACCAGATACCGATGAAGAAATTGAAAGAAAGGCGGATGATGAAGAACCTTTATCTGCTTTAATATTTAAAATTGCAACTGATCCTTTTGTGGGACAATTATCTTTTATAAGAATTTATTCTGGGGTGTTAAAAGCTGGTTCATATGTTTTAAATGCTTCAACTGGAAAGAAAGAAAGAATTGGTAGGCTTGTGAGAATGCATTCAAATGAAAGAGAAGATGTGGAAATTGGATATGCTGGAGAAATTGTGGCGGCTATTGGACTTAAAGATTCAAAGACTTCAGATACTATTTGTGATCCTGATTCACCCATTGAACTTCATAGAATTGAATTTCCTGCACCAGTTATTTCATTAAAAATTGAACCAGAAACTAAAGCTGATCAAGAGAAAATGGGTATTGCTATTAAAAAACTTTCAGACGAAGACCCAACTTTTACAGTTCAAGCAGATAATGAAACAAACGAAACTATTATTTCTGGTATGGGTGAGCTTCATCTAGATATTTTAGTGGATAGAATGAAAAGGGAATTTAATGTTTCTGCAAAGGTGGGAGCTCCTCAAGTTTCTTACAGAGAAACAATTTTGGGAGAAGCAGAGGGAGAAGAAAAATATGTTAAGCAATCTGGTGGTCGTGGACAATATGGACATGTTAAACTTTCTGTAAAACCATTTATCAGAACTGCTGAAGAAATGGAAGAAGAAAAGGAAAAACTTGCAAAAAATATATATAGAGAAGATGGATATGAGTTTGTAAATAGTATAAAAGGAGGAATTATTCCTCAAGAATATATTGTGCCAGTTAGAAAAGGTACCCAAGAGGGTATGGCAAGGGGAATTTTGGCTGGTTATCCAGTAGTAAATATTTCTGTGAATTTATTTGATGGTTCTTATCATGACGTTGATTCATCTGAAATTGCTTTTAAAATTGCTGGTTCTAAAGCATTTACAAAAGCAGCATTGGCTGCAAAACCAGTAATTTTGGAACCAATCATGAAAGTGGATGTGGCAACTCCTAAAGATTATGTGGGAGATATTACTGGTAATATTTCTTCCATGAGGGGAAGTATTGATGGTATTGAAGAAAGAGGACTTGTGCAGGTGGTAAAAGCAAAAGTGCCATTAGCGGAACTTTTTGGATATACTACAAAAGTAAGATCTATGACTCAGGGTAGAGCTACTCCAATTTTAGAATTTTCTCATTATGAAGTTGTACCAAAAAATGTAGCTGATGAAATAATTAAGAAAAGAAACGGATAATTTGATATATCTATTGCAAAATCAATGATTTTGTGATATAAATATGTTTGATTTTTATCAAAATGAACAGTTGTGGCTAAACCAAGAAAAAAATATCAACCAAGGGTTAGAATTAATGACCAAATAAGATATCCAGAGGTAAGAGTTTTATCTGCGGATAGGGGTAATTTGGGAACTATGTCTTCAGAAGATGCTTTGAAAAAAGCGTTAGAGGAAAATTTAGATTTAATAGAAATTTCTAGTAATTCTAATCCACCCCTAGTGCAGATTGCAGATTATGGAAAGTTTTCGTATGATCAGAAAAAGAAATTAAAAGATTCAAAGGCGAAACAAAAGACAGTTGAAACAAAAAATATTCAAGTAAAGATTGGTACGGGAGAAGGAGATTTGATATTAAAAGCAAAAAATATATCTAAATGGTTGGAAGAGGGAAATAGAGTAAAATTAGATTTGTTTTTAAGAGGTAGAGTAAAATATTTAGAAAAAACTTTTTTGGAAGAACGGTTAAAAAGAATTTTAAAATTAGTTACCATTCCACACAGAATTGCTGATGGTCCAAAGAGTAGTCCGAAAGGGTTAACTTTATTTCTTGAGAAAGGAAATAAAAGAGATATAGAGGAAGTTTTAGAACCAAAAGAAGAAATTAAAAAAAAAGAAAATGAAATTAAAAACAAATAAATCAGTAGCTAAAAGATTGAAGCTAACAAAAAACGGAAAGATACAAAGACGGTCAACTGGACATTGTTCTTTTCAAGCAAAGCATAATAATGCTCAGTCTTTATCCAAAAAGAAAAAAAGAAGTTTTGATTTAAAAAATAAAATAAAATCAGCAGTTTTACCAAAAAAGTAAAACAATTATTATAAACTCAGGGTTCCTTATTTTTTTAAGTAAGATGACCGAGTAATAAAAAAACAACATGACAAGAGTAAAAAGAGGAGTTTTAAAAAATAAAAGAAAGTCTAAAATTTTAAAGTTAGCAAAGGGGTTTAGAAATGCTAGATCCACCAAGTTTAAACAAGCAAAACAAGCGTTAATTAGAGCAGGACAACACGCTTTTTCACATAGAAGAAAGAAAAAAAGAGAATTTAGGAAGTTGTGGCAAATACAAATATCGGCAGCACTAAAAGAGCATAATATTTCATATTCTAAATTTATTGATTTATTAACCAAAAAAGAATTTTCTATAAATAGAAAAATGTTGGCACAAATAGCTCGAGAAAGTAAAGAAATATTTGCTAAAATTGTAGAAAAAACAATTAAATAATTTTATATTTTTTATAATATATAAAATAGATTAATAAATACATATTTAAATATGTATTTTTTAATACAATTTTTTAATAAAAGTGCTGGAAAAATGATATAATGTTTTTTATGGATATATTTTTTATTATTTTTACTGTTGCAGTCGTTGGTTTAATTGTTGGGTTATTTTTCTTTTTTAAAAAAAATCTTAACATTTTATCGGAAAAGTTATCTGAAAAAAAAGATGACCAGTCTCTTATGATGCTTCAAGCACAGCTTCAAGAAATTTTAAAATCAAATCAAGATTTAAAAATTTCTAATGAAAAATTAAAAGGGGAAATTTCAGAAAAACTTAACGAGAAACTTAGTGAATCCCAAAGAGCTATGTCTGCATCAACAGAGCTTCAGTTTAAAGAATCACAGAAACTTATAAAAGATATTACTTCTGAGCTTGGGGAGGTTAAAAAGAGTTCAGAGCAGGTGGTAGGTTTTACGGAACAGTTAAGAAATTTGCAGGATATATTACAAAATTCAAAACAAAGGGGGGCTTTGGGTGAGTATTTTTTGGAGCAAACTATTGAAAATATTTTACCATCAGAGAATTATACTTTTCAGTATTCTTTTAAAGACGGGTCTATTGTAGATGCTGTTGTAAAATTTCCAGATGGTATTGTGCCCATTGATTCTAAATTTTCTTTAGAAAATTATAATCATTTAGTTGCAGAAAAAGATGAGCAAAAAAAAATAGAGTTGGAAAAAAGATTTAAGAGTGACTTGAAGACAAGAATATTAGAAACTTCAAAATATATAAAACCAAAAGAGGGGACTATGGATTTTGCTTTTATGTTTATTCCGTCCGAAGGTATTTATTATGATTTATTAATTTCTAAAATAGGTACAGTGGATTCTAAGAATTTTTTGGAATATGCTTTTCGTGATAAAAAGGTAATTATAGTTTCTCCAACTACATTACATGCTTATTTACAGACAGTGATGCAGGGGTTGCGGTCTATTAAGATAGAAAAACAGGCAGGAGAGATTGTAAAAAAAGTGGAAAATTTGAATAAACATTTGCATTCATTTAAAACATTTCAAGATAAATTAGGGAGTTCACTTGGAACAGTCGTAAATCATTATAATTCTTCTCAAAAAGAATTTGGAAAGATTGATAAAGATGTAATAAAAATTACGGGACAAGAAGAAAAAATGGAATTTGAGCTGTTGGATAAACCAAAAGATTAATTTAGTATTTTTGTTGGAATAGTTTATTTGTAAAGCGTTTGTCTTATTTGTTATATATAGAATATTTAATTATTTAATGTTTTATAGAAAAAGTGTTGGGTTATTTTGTTTAAAAAATAAGTTGTTAGAAAAAAAGGGTGTGGGCATTAATTCAATAGGTATAGTATAGGTATAGTATAGGTATAGACTATACCTATTTTTAAATAATAATAATGTGATGAAATTGTTAAAATTTTTATTATTATATTATTAATAATATGATAATAAATTTTATGAAAAAATGTTGGGTTGTTTTATCTATATTAAAATAGATGCATCTATAGATACATCTATAGATGCATCTATTTATTATTTTTATCTAATTCTTTTATTTCGGCTTTTTTGTTTCGCATAAAATATTCTTGAGTAGTCATAAACACATTAGAGGTTATCCAATAAAGGGCAACTGCGGAATTTAGTGCGGTGGCTAAAATGAAAAATATAAAAATTGGTAATCCAAATTTTAAATTAACTTGCATAGAATTTGCAAAATCTTCTGACATTTTTCCTCCTTTCTTTTTTATATCAGAAAATTTTACATCTGGCATTGATATACTAAAATGTAAAAATTGTGTTATCCCAGCCAAAGCTGCCAAAAAGATACTAGATTCTTTTAGTGGAAATAAGCCCAAAAAGTTCATTACGATTTCTTTTGGTTCGGATACAAATGAATATAAAACTTCTGAATCAATTTCTGGTAAACCACCTTTGTAAAAAACCCAATATAAAGCAAATAAAATAGGGATTTGAAGAATTAAAAGAAGAATCATTGAAAATGGTCTAATACCATATTTTTTATAAAGCCCCATTGTCTCCATGGCTATGGCTTGTTTTTCTTCTTTAGAAAGATTTTTATTTTTGTATTTTTCTTTAACATTATCAAGTTCTGGTTTTGCTTTTTTCATAGCAATTTGGTTGTGTATTTGTTTTTTATAGAAAGGAAATAATAAAAATTTTATTATTATTGTGGTAATAATAACTACAATTCCAGCATCTACTATATAATTAGATAATAGAATAACTAAATTGTATATTGGATTATAAAAAAAAGTGTCAAACATAATTTTATTGGGTTAATTTTTAAAACCTTTGTATTATATCATTTTTCTTTCTTTTTGGTATTATAAAAATATGAAAAAAGTGGATTGGAAAAAGTTATCCGATATTAATTTAAAAGACAAAGTATTTCTTTTACCGACAGATACTATTTATGGATTTTCTGCATTAATTAATGATAAAAAAGCGGTAGAAAAAATAAAAGAAATAAAAAAAAGAAATAACAAAAAAGGTTTTATAATTTTAATTTCTGATATTTCTGATTTAGAAAAATTTAATATTAAATTAGATAATCAAAAAAAAGAATTTTTGAAAAAAATTTGGACTGAAAGCGTGTCTGTTGTTTTGGAAGTTAAAAATCAAAAATTTAAATATATTTCGGGAGATTTTGATACTTTAGTTTTTAGAATACCTAAAAAAAGAAGTTTAAAAAGTTTTATTAAAAAAGTTGGTCCCATTGTTTCAACATCCGCTAATGTTTCTGGGGATAAATGTATTTATAAGCCAGAAGAATTAAATAAAAAAATGAAGGAAAAAATAGATTTTTATATTAATGAAGGTGAATTAAAAAACCCATCTTCTTTAATAATAAATTTTTTAAGGTAGGTTAAATTATTGAGCCAAAGTTATAATTTTTCAACTGTTAAATTTATTTTTCCTTTTTTTTCTGCCAATACAACTTTTATTTCATATTCTCCAATTTCTCGGATGTCTTTTTCTAAAAGAATATTTTTTTCTTCTAATCCAATTGTTTTTGCAATTTCTTTTTTATTAATACCGGCAAATAAATGTCCTTTTTCATTTGTATTTTTTTGTATTATAAATTTTTCTTTGTTTATTTCAGAGAATGTTTTTAATTTATTTTCTAATTTTTTTTTATTAGAATTTTCTCTTTGGATTTGTTGTTTAATTTCACTTTTTTGTACAGTGGCTGTGGCTGATTTTGCTAGACCATTTTTAATTAAAAAATTTATTCCATAACCTTCTTTAACATCTACTATCTGACCTTTTTGTCCAAGTTTTTTAACATTTTGTAATAATAATACTTTCAT
>JAGLGQ010000012.1 GCA_023143935.1 Minisyncoccota bacterium | reverse complement strand
AAAATTATAAGGTAATTGAGTTGTTAGTTAATAAATCCCAAAATAAAAATTATTTTATTTTTAAATTAAACTAAAATTTGTTATTATATATACTTACTATGATAAATGATAAATATTTAAAACCATACAACCACGCTGATTATGAAGATAATATATATAAAACTTGGAACGATTCAGGATATTTTAATCCTGATAATCTTCCGGGAGAAAGAGAAGAAACATTTTCAATAATTCTTCCTCCTCCAAATGCAAATGGAAATTTACATGCTGGACATGGTTCAGATTTTGTATTAAAAGATATTATGGCTAGATATCATCGTATGCTTGGCAAAAAAACCCTAATGATTCCAGGGGCAGACCACGCAGGATTTGAAACTCAAGGTGTATATGAAAAAAAACTTCAAAAAGAGGGACGGTCTCGTTTTGGTATGAATCGTCAAGAATTATATGATGAAATATATGATTTTGTAATGGAACATAAAGGTAATATGGAAGAACAAGTAAAAAGATTAGGTACTTCCTGTGATTGGTCAAGAAATACTTTTACTCTACAACCAAATATTGTATCTAAAGTTGAAAATACTTTTATGCAAATGTACGAGGATGGAATGATTTATCGTGGCAAACGCTCTATTCATTGGAACCCCAAATTTAAAACTTCACTCGCAGACATTGAAACAAAATTTGAAGACCGCACAGAACCATTTTATTATTTTCAATATGGTCCTTTTGAAATTGCCACTTCCCGACCCGAAACAAAATTCGGAGATAAATATGTAGTAATGCATCCAGATGATAAAAGATATTCAAAATATAAAGAAGGAGATACTTTTGAAGCCGAGTGGATAAATGGAAAAGTTACGGCCACCATATTAAAAGATGAAGTAATTGATATGGAATTTGGAACAGGTGTAATGACAATTACTCCTTGGCATGACCTTACAGATTTTGAAATAGCAGAAAGGCATAATTTGGAATATGAACAAATTATTGATTTAGACGGAAAATTAATGGATATTGCAGAAGAATTTGCTGGACAAAAAGTACATATTGCTCGTCCAGAAGTAGTAAAAAAACTTCAAAAAAAAGGTCTTGTAACAAAAATTGAAGAAAAACATACTCATGCGGTAAGAATATGTGAAAGAACGGGTGTAATTTTAGAACCTCAACTTATGGATCAGTGGTTTGTAAAAATGAAACCACTAACTCAAATGGCATTAAAAGCTTTAGATGAAAAAAAACTATATTTTGTTTCTGAACAATTTGAAAAAACATTCAGACATTGGATGGAAAATCCAATAGATTGGAATATTTCTCGTCAAATTGTATGGGGTATTCAAATACCAGCTTGGTTTAAAAATAAAGGTAAAGAAAATGAAGAAATAAAAGTTCAAAAAGAAAAACCAAATGGTGATGGGTGGATACAAGATACAGATACTTTTGATACATGGTTTTCTTCGGGACAATGGCCGCTTTTAACTTTAGGATTTCCAGACGGAAAAGATTTTAAAACTTTTTATCCGACTACTGTTATGGAAACAGGTAGGGATTTAATTTTTAAATGGGTGCCAAGAATGATTATGTTTGGTTTATATTTAGCAAAAGATGTACCTTTTAAAGATATTTATCTACATGGGATGGTTTTAGACGGTAAGGGGGTAAAAATGTCTAAATCAAAGGGTAACACCCTATCCCCCATTGATCTTGGTGATGAGTTTGGTATGGATGCAACACGAATGTCTTTTGTGATTGGAAACACTCCCGGAAGAGATATGCCACTTCCTGTTGATAAAGTTCGTGGATATAAAAAGTTTTCAAATAAAATTTGGAATATTGCAAGATTTATTTATGAAAATACAGATGGATTTGATTATCAAAATTTTGACACATCAAAACTTACTGAAACAGAAAATATAATTATAAAAGAAGTAAAAAATATTAAATTAGAAGTTGGAAAAAATATAGAAGATTATAAATTATACATGGGGGCAGAAGATGCTTATCATTATGTATGGCATACATTAGCAGATAAAATTTTAGAAGAAAGTAAAGAAGCTTTGGGTAATAAAACCACGGCGGAAGATAAAAAAAATAAACAATATATGCTTTTAACTATTTTTGGGGAAATTTTAAAAATGTTACATCCTTTTATGCCTTTTATTACCGAAGAAATTTGGAGCGATTTTCCAATAGAAAATAAAGATTTATTAATGGTAGAAAGTTGGAATTAAAAAAATAATAAAAAAAACACTTGTTACGTAGCATGTTACGTAACAAGTGTTTTTTTATTATTATATTTTTGCAGCAAGTCGGACTTGCTGCAAAAAAATATAGAAAATGAAAAACCTCAGCCGAAGCTGAGATTTTTCAGTATTCACCCGATAAAAATCTAAAGAAATTCCGAAGAAAATCTAAAAAAAAATATCAAATGAATATAAATATTATAGCTCCCCCATTAAAAATTACAATCATTTTTTTAATTCCATGTGGATAACTTTTTCCAACATTTTTATTAAAATTTTTCAACAAGCAAGGCCTGTACGGTAACTAAAGTTACCGTACAGGCCTTGCTTGTTGAAAAATTTTTTTATATTTTAAAAAATTCTTTTTTATAAATTTTTAATTCTTCAATCGATTCTTTTATATCATCTAAAGCCCGATGTTCTTTTTTCTTTACAACTTTTTCTAAAATTTCTGGTTTCCACCTCTTTGCTAATTCTTTTATAGAACTAACATCTATACTTCTGTAATGACAATACTCATCTAATTTGGGCATTTCTCTGAAAAGAATTTTTCTATCTTGTGCAATAGAGTTTCCGCAAAGCGGTGCTGTTTTTGGTATAGTGTATAATTTCAAATAATTTATAATTTCTTTTTCTGCTTCTTCAATTTTCAAAACACTTTCTTTGATTTTTTGTATTAATCCTGATTTCTCAAAATTTTCAATACACCATTCATTCATATTTTCCAATACATCATCACTTTGATGTATTATCAAATTTAATCCTTTATCTAAAATATTTAAATTTTTATCAGTTACCAAAACAGCAATTTCCACTATTTTATTATTAAAATAATCTAAACCAGTAAACTCACAATCTATCCAAATTAAATTATCTTTATTTTTCATTTTTTTTTTTTTATTAATTATAAATATCATGATTTCCCAAAGTTAATAATATAACCATTGTTTTTTTATCTGAATATTCAAAAATTATTCTTATTTTATAATTAACAGAAAAAGCATGAAGATTTTTAAATGGTTTTTTTAATTTATGAACTTTTAATTTTTTATGATTTTTTTCATATTTAAATTCTTCTATTTTTTCTTTTATTTCTTCTGCTAAATTTTTATTTTTTAATTTAAATTTTTTGTATTTTTTTAAAAAAGAATAAGAATAAGTAATTTTATACATAAAATTATTAAATTAAATTTTTTTAACTAACTTATCTAAATCTCCCGAAAATGTTCCATATTTTTTTACAGAATTTTTTGCTTCAATTATTTCTTTAATTAACTGTTCTTCCTTTAATTTTCTTAAAGCCATACGAACAACCCCTGATTTAGTTTCGGCATTATTATTATCTATCATATCTTGAATAAATTCATCAAGTTCTTGATTTAATGGTACTGAAATTGTAGTCATATTTATATATTATATTATAATATTATAATATCATACTTTTTTAAAAATTCCACTCAAATTAAATTATCTTTATTTTTCATTATTTTTTTTCAAAATCTCTTCAAAATTTACTAATTCTTGCTTTCCAGTTTCCATATTTTTTAAAGTATATTTATTTTTTTTCAATTCTTCTTCTCCAATAAATATCACAGAAGGAATATTGAGTTTATCCGCATATTTTATTCTTTTGGGTAATTTTTTATCAAAATTTAAATTAATTTCAGAAGGAATATTATTATCTCTAAGTTTTGAAACCAATTCCAATGCATTCTCTTTTGCATTTTTTTCCATTGGTAAAATCAGAATTTTTGTATATGTTGATTCGTTTGATTTTATAACTTCTTTTTTTAATAATTGATCAAAAAGCCTAGAAAGTCCAATTGAAATTCCAACACCAGGAAGTTTTTTACTTGTATATTCAGAAGCTAAATTATCATATCTTCCCCCTGAACACACGGAACCAATTTCTGAATAATCGTTCAATCTTGTTTCATATACAGTACCAGTATAATAATTTAAACCTCTTGCTATCGTTAAATCAATTTCAAAATATTTTTCTTTAATTCCCAAAGATTGAAGATTGTTTATTACCAATTCTAATTCCCTAACCCCTTCATCAAAAATTTCATTTTCAATTTCCATTTTTTTTAAATTTTCTAAAATTTCCAAATTAGTTCCCTTTAATTTTAAAAGATTAAAGATTTTATCTACTTTTTTAAAATGAATTCCTTTTTCCTTTAATTCTTCTTGACACATATCAGCTCCGACCCTATCAAGTTTATCAATAATTTGCATAATCCATTCCGATTCTTTTTCTAAAGCTAAATCTAAAAATAAACCATTAAAAATTTTTCTGTTATTTATTCTTAAGGTAAAATTTTCAAAACCAAGATCATTAAAAACTTTTACAATTACTGCTGGTATTTCTGAATCAAAATTTAAATCTAAAGTTTCATCTCCGATAATATCAATATCTGCTTGATAAAACTCCCTAAATCTTCCCGCCTGCGGTCTTTCGCCTCTATACACTTTGGCTATTTGATATCTTTTAAAAGGAAAGGTTAATTCTCCATAATTATCCGCTACATATCTTGCGAGCGGTACTGTAAGGTCAAAACGAAGTGCGAGGTCGGTATCACCTTTACGAAATTCATAAATTTGAGTTTCTGTTTCTCCTCCAGCTTTTGCAAATAAAACTTCTTTTCGTTCTATTAAAGGATTATCCATGGGAATAAAACCAAAAAGCTGATAATTTTTTTCTATAGTTTCTTTAATTTTATCAAATAAAATCTGCTCTGCTGGTTTTAATTCCATAAAACCAGAAAGTGGTTTAGTATTTATTTTTGTCATATAAGTTATATTATCATAAATTAAAAAGGAAAACAGGATTTTGCGAAGCAAAATCCTGTTTTTAAAATTTAATTTATTAAAAAATTTTTATGATTCTTCTCTTTTTAATCTAGCTAAAATTGCTTTTGATGAATTTGAACCATTCCCCATTAAACCCGTAATTAGAAAAACAATTAATAATACCGCAATAAATAATATTAAATACCCTAATAATGTATCTGGAAAAAAGTTTGAATTAGATCCAAAAATAGAAGCTGCTTGATTATTCATTCCTTCTCTTTCAATAAAGATTGAAACTGAATTTGTATCTTCCCGTCCTTTATTTGAAACAATTTCAGCTTTTGCCTTAATAACTTCTCCATATTCTACTTTATCCGACACTCTCATTTCTGTAATAAACACCCTTGATTCCCCCGGTTGTAAATCATTCACTTTCCAAGTTAAATATTTTGTAGCATTATCATCAGTAGATGCATAATTATCTAATTCTAATTCATAAGGAATATGATCTGTTACTGTAATATCTTCCATCGTATCATCAGTATTATTTCTCACTTTCACTTTATAATAAATAACATCTCCTTCTTCTGCTTGAATTTCTGTACCATACGCAGTGTTTCTTTCTTGTGAAACCCATTTATTTATTTGAAAACCTACTTCTACAATATTTTCAATAATTACAACTACATCATCTGTTGGTTCAACTGGCGGAACATAAGGTGGTACGTATGGTGGAACATAGGGTGGCACATAATTACTTCTTGTTGTAAAAAATTTTGATTCACCTTTAACAATGTTTCCATTTTCATCTTTCGCATACGCTCTATACCAATATGTTTTACCTTGTAATAACCCTGTTGGTGATGCCCTAAACGAACCATCATTATATACAGTAGCATCATTTGTTTTATTTTCGTCTAAATTATAAATACCATATTTAAAATAAACTACTGCTTCATCTTCATTTCCTAAATCAATATCTCCATTTAATGTTGCAGAAGTATATGAAATATTTGTTGGATTATTTGTATTTACTTCTAAATCAGTATCTGAATCACTTTCATCGTCGGTTGTAAATGAATAAACTGAACCATCTACTTCATCACCGTAAGCTTCACCACAAGCTCTAAAATAATATTTTGTATCTTCTCTTAAATTTCTGATTGTATCTGAAAATTCATCGTTTTCATCATAAGAACCATAAACTGTTTCTTTTTCATCATTTCCATCACATTCTGGCGTTGAATCTGATCTTGAATACACAAACCAAACTTCTACATTTTCTCCTTCTTCAACTTCACCCCTTAATGTTGCTGAATCTGCATCTATATTTGTAGCTGAACGGGTTTTAACTTCTAAATCTTCGTCTTCGTCTTCATCATCTTCTTCATCAGTTGTAAAAGAATAAACTGAACCATCTGCTTCTACTCCTGCATATGATTCCCCGCAAGCTCTGTAATAATATTTTGTATCTTCTCTTAAGTTTCTAATAGTATCAGAGAATTCATCGCCGTCATCAAAAGAACCATAAATTGTTTCTTTTTCATCATTTCCGTCACATTCTGGAGTTGAATCTGATCTTGAATATACAAACCAAACTTCTACATTTTCCCCCTCTTCAACTTCACCTCTTAAGGTAGCTGAATCTTCATCTATATTTATAGCTGAACGGGTTTTAACTTCTAAATCTTCGTCTTCGTCTTCATCGTCTTCACCCTCAACTCTATATACAAATACCGCATTCATATATTCATTCTCATATAATTTTGATGCAGAATATTCATTTCTATAACCACTAGCAACCGCACAAGATTCACTTTGACATTCATTAAATTGTAAAGTAGAGTGATCAAATTCAAGTGTAATTCTCTCGTTTGATCTCACCGTAACAGAGTCACTTATTCTACTTGCATTATCTGCATCTACATAAGCATCTATTGTTCTTCTTCCGTCAATTATTACACCAGATAAGTCTCCTAAATGTGTAACTGCATTCGTAAGATCACCTCCATTAGCATAAATATGTACATTAAAAGTAATTTCATCACCATCTGAAATTGTCACATCTTGCGAATAACTACCAGAATGATTTACTTTTGACACTAAAATATGTAAACCATTGGGATCAGACGCTGACGCTGCTGATACCACAGAAGTAACCGCCAATAAAGCAACTATTCCTATGATTATTTTTTTAAATAAATTTTTCATGATTTTTTAATATTAATTATTATTATTATTTAACAAAACAACTCTACTATTACTCCCACCCCCAACTTCTGGATAATTCATTTCCCAAATTATTACCTAATGTTCCTGCAGTTTGTGTAACGGCAGTTTCAAACGTATGTTTAATGATCTCTCCCACATACGAACCTACTCTGCCATTATTATTTAAAGGATAAACAGGTACTCTTCTATTATAATTGTTATTATCATAATATCCTCGTGCATTACGAAAAGAACGGATCTTTTGTTGTTGCGCTCTATAAAAATTATGTTGATTATGTTGATTATATTGATTATGTTGCGTATTATTTTGAAACATACACATATACCCTATTCTAGGATTGTAATCTAATCTAACCCCCCCTCCTCTAAAACAGTCTGTTTTATGTTTATCCACCAAACTAACATCAATAATATTATTTATTGTCGTATTATTGTGTGATTGCACAATTCGTTGTGTGGGTATTGGATACACTTTATCATAATTACTTTGTGGATTACTACAATCAAAACTTACCGTTTTATATAAACTAAGTTCTTTACGCTGAGCAGGAGTTAAAAGTTCCTCTCTACCCGTACATGGATTAATTACTGTTTTTTTCCAATTCTCCGCATTTGCTGATTTCGGTATCAAACTAACAAAAACACCAATCGCCAACATTATCAAAATTTTTTTTTTTGATAAATTTCCTTCTTTTTTTATTAATTCGCCATTATTTTTGTTCATATTATTTTTTAAATTATATTTTTATTTAATATCATTATATATTATAATTGAATACTTGTCAAGTATTCAATTGTAATATCTATAATAAATCACTACCGTCCACCATAATTTGAAGAATTACCTGATGAACCCGAACCACCATAATTATTTGAATTACCTGATGAACTCGAACCACCATAACCCGAACTATAATTATTTGAACAATTTAAACAATCAACAGTAACATTAACATTACTATTTGACCCCCCATTATAATTCGGAAATGAAGGTGTCCGATATGGTTGCTTATATATAACTCTTATGGGCTGAACAATTCTAGTTGAAACAACTCTTTCAGAAACAATTCTAGTTGGAACAACTCTTTCAGAAACAATTCTAGTTGGAACAACTCTTTCAGAAACAATTCTAGTTGGAACAACTCTTTCAGAAACAATTCTAGTTGGAACAACTCTTTTCACTGGTTTCATTGTTTTTGAACAAAATTCATTAAATTTTAACACAATTTGTTTTCCCAAAACACCACAACTATCTTTTACATTGACTATTGTCTGTTTTGCAACTAATGTATAAGGCTCTCTTTTTCTCAACCAATCTTTTCCTACAGAATTTTGAATATCTTTCCGTGTACATTCAACACCATGTCTTTCACAAATTTTTGATAAGGTGTCACCATCTCTTACAAACCCATGAAATCTTACTAAAGATTGTTTTTCTTTTGTTTCTACAACAGGAGTAATGGAAGAAGTAGAAATAGATAAAAGAGAAGAAGAGGGGGGAGAAGGAATTTTATTTTTTCTTGTTATTTCAATAGGATCTTTTTTCTCCATAGTATTTTTATCATTTCCATTTACATACAAAAATGTCCCCAAAGCTACCAAACTAACACCCCAAAAAACCCAAGGATTTATTTGACCACCTTCCCCTTTTCGTAATTTTTCACCTCCTGCATTTGGATTATTTATACTCATAATATTTTTTATTAAAATTTATATATAAATATTATATATTATATTAATATTATGTCAAATGTTTTTCTAACTATAAAAAAGAAAGAAAAAAAGTGATTTTTTGTATATAATAGAGAGGTATGTTGGAAATTGAAGATACAGATAATAAAAAAGACGAAGAAATAGTTTTATATGTATTAAAATCTACGGATTACTTTGAAATAATTATTTCAAGATACAAAATAAAATTAAAAAGATATATAGAAAGAATATCTAATATTCCTCAAGATGATGTAGATGATTTAATACAGGATATTTTTTTATCGGTATATGAAAATTTAAACTCTTTTAATACGAATTTATCTTTTTCCTCTTGGATATATCGTATTGCTCACAACAAAACCATAAATTTCTGGAAAAAATACCAAATTTCATTAGAAAATATAAATTTAGAAGATAATTTACATCTTGTAGAATCTATTTTTAATGAAAATATGGTTGAAATTGATTTAATAAATATTGAAAATAAAGAAATTGTTTCAAAAATTTTAGAAAATATGGATAAAAAATACAAAGAAGTTTTAATTTTAAAATTCTTAGAAGAGAAAGATTATCAAGAAATTTCTGATATTTTACAAAAACCAATGGGCACGATAGCCGCTTTAATCAACAGAGCCAAGAAAAAATTTAAAGATGAAATGGAAAAAGATTTAAAAAATAAAAAAATATGAATGATAACCTAGAAAAAGAAATATTGAATAAAATTAGAACATCTGGGTTAAAACCTAGACCAAAATTATATTTTATTATAAAAAATATTTCTTTTTGGTCACTTTCTATTATTTTTATAGCCGTGGGAGGAATTGCTTTTGCTTCCATGCTTTATAAAATTTCAGATTCTTATTATATTTTACAATCAGTGTTTGACGCAGGACTTTCAATATCTGAAAATATTTTATATTTAGTTCCCTATTTTTGGCTTTCTATTTTATCCATACTTTTAATACTAGCTATAATAAATTTTAAAAAAACTGATTTTGCGTATAGATATAATATAAACATTGTTCTTCTTTTAATGTTGGGTGGTGCTGTATTTTTAGGAACACTAATGTTTTATCTTGGAATTTCTCAAAAAACCGAAGAATTAAGTCAAAAATATATTCCATTTTATGACAGATATTCAAAAATTTTAATTATTAAAAAAGAAATTTTTGCAAAATTTCATAAAAATGTTTTGGGAAAAATTTATATGTATAAAAAACCAAAAGAATGTTTAAAAAATAATTTTAAATGTGAAAAAAACGAAATATTTTTTGAAGACAAAATTGGTTGTGGTTGTAGAAATATTTATATAAATATTAAAAAATAAAAAATTTTAATATTACAAAAAAACAACAAACATTGAACCGACTCTAAAAAAAGTGAACATATTATTAACCAACAACTCAATTA
>JAGLGQ010000119.1 GCA_023143935.1 Minisyncoccota bacterium | reverse complement strand
GCTATAGCGGAGCTTGTGACCCGTTTGATATAATAAAAAATATTTGTTACGTAACATGTTACGTAACAAAAAATAATTTTTAATAAAATGAGAGTTCGCTGAGAGTTCGCTGAGAGTTCGCTGAGAGTTGGTTGAGAGTTGGTTGAGAGTTTGCTGAGAGTTTGAAAAAAAATCTAAAATATTAAAAAAAAATTTGATTTTAAATATTAATTTTATATAGTTTTTATGTTAAAATACTATTTATGACAAATGGCATACAAATTACGAAAGACCAAATTTTGCATTTAGCAAAACTTGCGCAACTTGATTTAACTAACGAAGAAGTAGATAAATTTTCCACTCAAATTTCTTCTATTTTACAATATATTGATAAAGTAAAAGATGTAAAAATTTCTGATGATGTAGCAAGAGATTTTAGAAAAATAAATATTTTTAGAGAAGATAAAAACCCACATGAAGCAGGAGAACATAGAGATGCAATTTTAGAAGAAATGCCACAAATAGAAAATAATTTATTAGTGGTAAAAAAAATACTTAATAATTAGAATATGATTGATTTAGAAAATTTAACGATAAAAAAAGTACACGAAAGTCTAAAAAGTGGGGAATATACAGTTAGAGAACTTGTTGATACTTATTTAAAAAATATAGAAGAAAAAAATAAAGAGTTAAACGCTTATTTATATTTATTTACAGATATTGATGAAAGAGTAAAAATTGCTCAAAAAATGTTTGATAGTAATGAAGCTACTTTAATGACAGGAATTCCAATGGGGTTAAAAGCAATTATTGCCAAAAAAGGTCAAATCACAAACGCTTCTTCAAAAATTCTTGAAAATTATAAAGCAACATATTCTGCGACAGTTGTAGAAAAATTAGAAAAAGCTGGGGTGATATTTTTAGGATCAACAAATACAGATGAGTTTGCTATGGGGGGGTCAACTGAAAATTCTGCTTTTGGAGTTACAAAAAATCCCGTAGATACAGAAAGGGTGGCTGGTGGTTCGTCTGGGGGTTCTATTTGTGTTGTTGCATCAGATATGGCATTAGTTGCTTTGGGTACAGATACAGGAGGGTCAATACGAGAACCCGCAGCTTTTTGTGGCGTGGTAGGTTTTAAACCAACTTATGGAGCCACTTCTCGTTACGGTGCATATTCAATGGGGTCTTCTTTTGACCAAATATCACCAACAGCAAAAACAGTAGAAGATGTGGAAATTGTAAATTCTTTTATGAGAGGAGAAGATAAATATGATATGACATCATTGCCAGATGAAGTATGGAAACAAAATGTAAAAAAAGAAAAGTATAAAATTGCAATTCCAAAAATTTTAGTTGATGGGTCTGATGAAGATGTAAAAAAATCTTTTTATAATTTTGTAGAAAAATTAAAAAAAGCAGGACACGAAGTCGAGGATGTAGAAATTTCTATTTTAGATTTAGGTTTAGCAATTTATTATATTTTAATTCCTGCCGAAGTTTCTTCAAATACAGCTAGATATGATGGTTTGAGATATGGAACTAAAATTGATGGTGATGATTTATGGAGTACTTATACTAAAACCCGTGGACAAGGTTTTGGTGCGGAAGTGAAAAGAAGAATAATGTTGGGAACATATGTATTGTCTGCTGGATATGCTGATAAATATTACGAAAAAGCACTTACATTAAGAGAACAATTAAAACTTGAATTAAAAAAAGTTTTTGAAAGCTATGATTTTATTTTAACGCCAACAGCTCCAGTTATTGCTCCGAAAATTGGTTCAATGGGAGATGATCCAATGACTGAATATTTATTAGATGTTTTTACGGTAACTGCTAATGTTGCTGGAATTCCCGCTATTTCCGTACCTGCTGGACTTACAGAAAATGAAAATATGCCCGTGGGAGCACAATTTATGGCAGGGTGGGAAAAAGATGACCAATTATTTGATGTTGTTAAAAAAATAAAATAAATGATTTTAAAAAATAATTTTATGAAAATTTTAAAATTTATATTTAAATATTTTAGTATATTAATTATATCTGTTTTATTTTTATTTTTTTTAATTTCTTTTTTATTTTTAGTATTAAAAAAACCATCTAATTTTAGAAATTGGGAATTTGGTCAACAAAAAATTCAACAAGCAAAAATAGTAAATGATGATATTTTTATTGAAGATTTAAGGGATTACGATTGGACAAAAATAGGAAAAGAAGAAAAATATAAAAATTTAAATTTTAATATTGCAGATATAAAAAATTTAGAAGTTGGAGTCTCTCATTTTTCAGTTAATGAAGGTGTTGGGCATGTATTTTTAATATTTAATTTAGAAAATGGAAACAATGTTGCTTTATCTATAGAAAGTAGGAGGGAAAAAGGGGAAGAGTTCACTTTAGTTGATGGATTAACTTTTGAATATGAATTGATGTATTTATTGGCGACTAAAAAAGATTTGATTTCTTTAAGGGAAAAAAGAGATGAGAGGGTTTATGTTTACCCCATAAAAACAGATGAAATAAATGTACAAAAATTATTTTTATTAATATTAGATAAAGTTAATGCTCTTTATGAAAAACCAGAATTTTATCATTTGTTTTTTAAAAATTGTACTAATTTAGTAGTAAAAGAGGTTGAAAAAATTTCCCCCAAAAATTATCCATTTTATGAAAAAACTTTTGCACCTGGGTATACAGCAGAAGTTTTATTTGATATGGGTTTAATTAATACAAATTT
>JAGLGQ010000118.1 GCA_023143935.1 Minisyncoccota bacterium | reverse complement strand
ATATGGGTTTAATTAATACAAATTTAAAAATTTTTAAAGAAGTAAAGGAAAAATATTTAGTTAAATTTAGATAAATTTTCTTTTTTTATAACTTTAAAAATGGTAAAATAGTTTTTATATGACTGATAAGATTATAGGAAAAATAACAGGAAAAGAATATTTTGTAACAATCGGACTTGAAATACATGCGGAAATGAAAACAAAGACAAAGATGTTTTGTAGTTGTAAAAATGACCCTTTTAATTCTGCACCAAATACACATATTTGTCCGATTTGTACTGGACAACCGGGAACATTACCTTATGTAAATAAACAGGCGTGTAAAAATGTTATGAAAGTGGGAGTAGCTTTAGGAGCAGACCTTGCAGATTTTTCTGAATTTGACCGAAAAAATTATTTTTATCCAGATATTCCAAAAGCATATCAAATTTCTCAATATCAGTATCCATTAGTATCAAATGGTTCTCTTGTTGGTGTAGATATTACCCGTATTCATATGGAAGAGGATACTGCCACATCTATACACAAAGAGGGAAAATCTTTGGTGGATTATAATAGGTCGTCTGTACCGCTTATGGAACTTGTAACAGAACCTGTAATACATGACGCAGAAACTGCCATGAAATTTGCAAAAGAATTACAATTACTTTTACGAACCTTGGGTGTTTCCGATGCAAATTTAGAAAAGGGAGAAATGAGAATTGAAGCAAATATTTCGCTTTCTGAAAAGGGTTATTTTGATGGTGATTTTTCAAAACTTGGAGTAAAGACTGAAGTAAAAAATCTAAATTCATTTAAAATTGTGGGACAAGCTATTGAATTTGAAATTGCTAGACATTTGGCAATTTTAGAGGGAGAAACAAAAGGGGAAATTGTACAGGAAACGAGAGGTTGGGATGAAAATAAACAAAGGACTTTTTCACAAAGGACAAAAGAGTCGGCAGATGATTATAGATATTTTCCTGATCCAGATATTCCAAAATATAAATTTTCAGAATTGCCAGAATTTTCAAAAGAAGAGTTACAAAAAGAACTTCCAGAATTGCCATGGATAAAAAGAGAAAGATATATAAAAGATTATGGAATTCAAGTAGATGATGTGGAATTTTATTTAAATAATTTGCAATTTGATAGAATTTTTTCAGAAGCAGTTAAAATTTTAGAAAAAGATGGATATAAAAAACTTTCAAATTATATTTCAACTGATCTTGCAGGTCTTGAAAAAAATGATGAGATGGGAAATCTTGAAAATATTAAGGGGGTTGAAATAGCCGAAATGGTAAAAATGATTTTAGGAGGAGAACTTTCATCTCGTGGAGCAAAGGATTTACTTTTAGAAATGTATAAAAATGGTGGTGGAGCAAAAGATATTGCAGAAAAAAAAGGATTAATTCAAAAATCTGATGAGGGACAACTTAAAAAAATTATTGAAGAAATTATAGAAGCTAATCCGAAACAGGTTGAAGATTATAAAAAAGGAGAAGAAAAACTTTTACAATATTTTGTTGGACAGGGAATGAAAGCCACGCAGGGAAGTGCTAATCCAGGAATTTTAGCAAAGTTATTTAAAGAAATGTTAAATTAAGTTCGGTAATTTTTTTAAAAAACAAGGAAGCCCTGCTTTTTTGTTTTTTTAAAAAAGTGCTGAGTTTGTCGCGCTTGCTATTTACAAATATATTTTATCGTGGTATAATTTAATTTAAATTAATGTAATTTAAAAAATAATTATAATATTATGAGACAAAAACTTGAAAGTTTAAAGGGAAAGGTTGATGGTGTGGGAGAAACAATAGATGAAAGATTGGTTTGTTTTATGAATAGTTTTTCAAAAAAATATAAAACTGGAATTGATTTTAAAGAAAAAACGATTAACAATATATATTTTTATATTTTTATAGAATTAGTGAAGAAAAAAAAAAATGAAACAGCTGGAAAGATTATGAAAAAAGGGGCAAGAACAGGTTATTTTGAAGGTGTTTTTGAAAAAGTAGAGGGCATAAAAGAAACGTTTTTAAAAGAAAAAGCTATTGTGATAATTATAGAAAAAATGGTAGAAAACAGTTCGTTGGAAGAAGTTTTAGAAATTATAAAAAGCATGGATAATATTTTTTTGAGAGAAAGAGTTAAAGGTGGGGTTGCTATAAAATTAGAACAATATTGTTTGCGTGAAGAAGCTTTCAAAATTGCAAATAGTATAAAATCTTCTGGTTTAAGGAAAAAAGTTTTGGAAGAAATGAATGAAATATTTTTAAAGAGAAATGTAGAAATTGTTAAAAAAACAGGGAGTTTATCAAATGTAATACAGTTTAAAAAAAGGTAATAAAAAAGAACATTAAATATTTAATGTTTTTTTATAATAATGTAATGTTTATGTATTTAATAACGAATGCTTTACAATTATATTTATCGTGGTACAATTTAAATTAATTTAAAAATAATAATTAATATTATGCAAGAAAGACAAGAGTTTTTTGGTAGATACACAGAAGAAACATTAGAAGAGGGGGATTATGGTTTGGGGCCGCTCAGATTTAAAAATTTAAAAAGTGCTATTAAATTTGCAGAAAAAAAACAATCTTTTAAAGATAAATTAGAAGCATTTATTTCAATTTCTGGTGCATTGGCAAAAAAAAAAGATTACGAATCAGCGCTTAAAGTAGTGAGAGAACATATAAGTACTCATGTGAATAGAAAAAAAGCGGTAATTTTAATTCAGAAAGAACTTGAAAAAAAAATAAGGAGAGTGGGGCGATTTTTTGAAGTTGTGGGTGATGATAAGTATAACATGCCAGATATTGTATCTGAATACACGGAAACCCTTCTTTGTTTAAGTGAGGAGAAAATATTTGAATATATGGAGAGAAAAAGGGGTATTTATTATGGAGAAGAATTTATTTCTTTGGTTACAACAGAATTGGTAAAAAGGGGTAAGTTCGAATTAGCTATGGGACTTGTAAAAAGTATAGATTTTTGTTTTTATTCGGAAAGAGCTAAAAGTTGTATTGCGATAGAATTAGCAAAAAAAAGTAAATTTACACAAG
>JAGLGQ010000117.1 GCA_023143935.1 Minisyncoccota bacterium | reverse complement strand
ATATAAGCTCTTATAACATTTTCTAACATTATAATTTTAACATTTTCTGATGCAATAACTGTTGATGTTGATTCTAATCCTGGAATATTAAATTGAGCAGTACCCAAAGTGCCCCTAACTAACTTCAACATAAAATCATGATTTAATGCTAAAACCTGATCTTTAAAGGGAATACTTCCCCTATTTATATCATGAGTTGAAATTCTATTTGTCCTAAACATCAACCTAATGGGTATTCCTTCTTTTGTTGTTAATTTTTCTCCAAATATAGAATCTGAAACTTTTCCTCTTTGCATATTACACTCTTTCAGTTCTGGAATTTTTCCACCCATAATTAAATCTTCTAGAGATCTTCCTCCATTAACTTTTCCTGCATTATTATTTACTAATTTTTCAATTTCTAGTCTTTTTAATCTTTCCATATTAATATTATTTTATAAAAATATTATAACACGGAAAATAAAAAAAATCTAAACTCTCAGCAAACTCTCAACAAACTCTCATTTTATCAAAAAATATTTTTTGTTACGTAACATGCTACGTAACAAATAATAACGAACTTTTTTCAAAAATTTTGGGTTGTCAGGAGGTCCGACCTCCTGACAACCCAAAATTTTTAAAACTTCTAAAATTTAATTTTAAAAGTTTAAGTATGTAAAAAAATAGCTATTTTAATAGCTATTTAATTTATATTAACAAAAAAACTGAGTTTTGGTCAGTTTTTTATATCACTAACCTAAATGTTACAGCACAACCAAAAAATAATATACGTAAAATAAAATCGTAAAAAACATTAATGACAAAAAAGAATACATCAAGAATCTACTTTTTATTTTTATTAGACTTAATAAAATTAAAATAATTATAAAAAAAACGAATGGTATCCACGATAAGGGAAAAAGAAAAGCTAAAAAGAAATTTAAATCCTCCAAATTAATCTTAAAAACAATTCTAATACTAGTTAATATCATAAAGAAATTAACAACATTGATAATAAAAGTTAATATTTTTAAAAACATATTTTTTATTGATTAATTTTATTTAAATAATTTATCACCATTGGATCTTGAAGAACTTGCTGTTTTACACTTTCATCACTATCACCATCTTTTTTTTGAGCTTCTTCAACAATTTCCTCTAGTGTCATTCCATATTCCATTAATTGTTCAACCAAGGAACGACTACTATCTATTTCTATAAATTTTTGACCTTGACTTTCTACCATTTTTTTATATCGTTCCGTATCTGATTGATTATTGTCGGCCTCTCTATACCCCCAATCAATACCTCCTTCATTTACTTTCGGGTTATCGTAATCTTCCTGAAACTGATAACAATCTTCTTTAACCATTTTTAATAATTCAGGGAAAGTTGTGTTTTTGATTGTTGTTCCGCCAATGTATGAGTTTTCCCATTCTTGTTTTGTTTGAGAAAATAAACTTGTTTTTTTAAAACTAATATGTCCCTGATTCATTGCAAAAAAAACACTAGCAAATTCGGGTTCAAATATGCTCAAATTACATCTTACAAAACTATTCTCGCCTTGTCCTTCATTATATTCAACATAAGAATTAATTAGTGCTTTATTTTGTATTACATAAATACCAAAATAAACTACTACCAAACTTATTGCTAAAATTATTAAACCTATTATTTTTTTTTTCATGTTTATATTATATAAATTATTAATTACAAAAACAACCTATTTTATTTGTATAGGATTATCTTTTTGTAATTTTTTCCAATAATCTTCGCTTAATTTTTCCCCCTCTTCTGTTTCTCTATAACTCCCATCGGCAATACTCAACCACCCCTCAACATCCCCCAAACTAACATCTTCAATAGCAATCTCCCTTTCCCCAACAAAATACTTAAATAATAAAGTTGAATTTTGTGTTTGTTTTTTTAATCTTAAATTTTGCACATCATCTAACCAAGAACTATCACCCAATTTTCTGAATTCTTTATTAAAAATAATTTTATCATTTTTTCTATCAAAATCTTTAATAACATAACTATTAGAATAAATATTATTTTCAGGTCCAACAAAAGGATCTTTTTTAATAACTGTCTTAAATATATCATTTCCCATATAAGAATAAATATTACATAATTCTTTATCTTTGCAAATAAATTCATTATCTTTTTCTGTTCCGTAATACATTAAATCATTTCCTTTCTTAATTTTTAAATGATTTGGTTTAATTTCCGTTATTTCAATTTTTGAATCCTTAATTTCTTTTTTAACTAAAATATCAATTACTCCATTAAATTTATTATTTACCATTAATCTTTCGAATGATTCTGAAAAAATATCGTTATTGTTATCTAATTTTAAATAGTTATTTTTTGAAAAATATTCTCCTGCAATTATTTTTCTATATTGTTCTACTGTGGCTGAATGCTCTGGTATGGTTGAAATATTTTTATTAAAATCCATCAAATATTTTTTATCACAAGTAGATGCTAAATGTTCATCACCCAAAATACTATCTTCTCCAACAAAACATCTAGTAAGACTAGCCATTGATTCTTCGAATGAATCTAGTCCATAATTAAATACAGAAGCTGGATCCAAAGCTATTAATTCTTTTACACCACCTAAATCTTGAGAAATTTGTGATCCTAAAATTGTACCCAACGAATGACCCATAATTATTGTTTCATTTTTTTTTAATTTCCAATCAGTTAATGTTTCCGTTAAATTAAAAGATACTTCTTTTATTTTTTTTGCATTTGCTTTAATGTTTAGATTTTCTGCTACCTCTTTCCAATTTAAAAGAATAATCTGACTATTTGGTTTTATTTTTATAATAGTTGAAGCCATTTTATATGCCCACTGTTCTGGTTCCGATTTATAACCATGTATTAGAATATATGTATCTGTATTTCTTGACTCATATTTATCTGCGGTCTCTTTAAATATTTCAAAATAATACAACTTTTCTACTTTTTCATCACCTTTTATATAATCATTGTAAATTATTTTCACCCCACTCCACAAAATTTTAACTATTGAACCAGTAGCTTTTACCAAACTAAATTCTTTAAGATTAGTTTTAAAATCATTAAAATTAGTTAATCCCTCATCTTTTAACTCATTTTTTTTTGTTCTAATTATTATTTCTTTTTTCTCTAAATCAAAAACCTCTTTTTTTTCTTTTTCTTCAGGTGCAGGATTTTGCGGAGCAAAATCCTGTTCTTCCCCCAATTCCTCCTCCTCCAACTTCTCCTCCTCTAACTTTTCCAACCTTTCTTTTTCTTGCAATTTCTTCAGCTCCTCTTTTAAAATGTTTATCTTTTCTGCTAATTCATCAACTTGCTTTTTTCTTTCTACAGCAAAGAAAATGCTTGCTTGTTGCGTATTTTTTTCAAGTTCTTCTTTTCTATCTTCCAATTTTTTTTGCTCACTCTCCAACTTTTCTTTTTCTTTTTTTATTTTTTTTGAACCAGAAGTGCTTCTTGATTTTCCTGTTGCTGGTTTAGACACAACCTCCACTGTTCTCGTAATTTCAGATTTGTTATCTGCGTTGTCTGTGGAGGTGTATGAAATTAGATAAGTATTTATTGTAGTATTATCTAAATCTGAAACTATTTCTATATTATCTGTAATATCTCCATCTACATCGTCCACAGAAATCGCCCCCTGTTCTGTATAAGTATCATTCTGACAAATTGTGATTATTTCTTCTCCGTTAAGTGTCATATTTGGTGGTGTTGTGTCTGGTAAATCTTGAACTTTCACTGTTCTTTGAATTGTTTTTGTACTCCCTTCCGAATTAGTCAAAGAATAAGTTAAAATATATGTTCCCACTGTTGTCGTATCTACATTTCCCAAAATTTGTATATTATTTGTAATATCTCCATCTATTGTATCAGAAGCATCAGCTCCAAATTCTGTATAATCTTGATTTTGATATAACACAATATTTTCATCTCCGTTTAGTGTAATGGTTAAAATAGAAATTGCTGAAAAAGTTAATTCATAATTAAGTTTTACTTCAA
>JAGLGQ010000116.1 GCA_023143935.1 Minisyncoccota bacterium | reverse complement strand
AGGTAAACTTTTCGCCTCTTCTAATGTACTAATTATTAACCCATTCTTTAAATTTTCTTTTATTGTTTCAACTTCTTGATGTCCTTTTTCTCCCACAATAAAAACCTCACGACCACCATCTTCCATTCTTTTTGCATGATTTTGAACACTCTTAACAAGTGGGCAAGTTAAATCAATTATCTTAAGACCCTTTTGTTTTAATTCTTCAATTAATTTATTTGATAAACCATGTGCTCTTATTATTACTCTATTTGCAGATATTTGAGTCATATCATTTACCACTCTAATTCCCCTTTCTTCAAGTTTTTTAACAAATTGAGGATTATGTATTAAAGGTCCTAACATATCAACATTACCTTTTAAAGTCATTACACCACCTACTGCTCTCTTTACCCCAAAACAAAATCCCATCTTTTCTGCTAATTTTATTTCTATTGGTTTTTCCATAATTATTAATTTTATTGATTACCGTTATTCCGCGGAATAACGGTAATCATAATTTACTTAAATTTAATTTAATAAATCTTTTTTGATCCAAATGGATTCAATACCTTTATTATTTTTTTTCCAATTGTGAATAATTGGAAAGCCTTTATTTGTATTATTGGAAATTGCTTTTTTATTTCCAATGTAAAAACCTATATGTTTATGTTCACTTCCCGTTGAAAATATTCCTTTTCCCCAAACGATAATAGACCCTTTTTCTATTTCTTCTTCTTGTATTTTTTTCCACCCCTTTTTTTTCAAATCTTCAATAACTGAATCCACTACCGCATGCTGACTATTCACTAAACCATTTAAAAAAAGAATGCTGGAAACAAAAACAGCACAAGATAAATTTCCATTTTCTAAAATATCTTGTGTTTCACTGTTATTTTCTTTAAAACTATATAAATTTCTAAATATTTTTGTACCAACACTATTTAAAATCATTTTTAAATATGTTTTTTTTCTATTTAAAGAAATTTTATTATTTTTTGGATTTATTTTACTGTTCACAATAATATATATTGTACCGCAATATATAAAAATTAAAAAATTAATCTAAATACGCTATTCCCAACAATACACATAATGTAATAATAATACTTTTTAAAATTAAAAAAGTTTTTTGCATCTCTTTTGCTTGTTTTTCTAAAAGCATAAATGTTTTATATGTATTTAATATATTATTCATCATTTCTAATTGCATTAAAATTTCTTTTTTTACTTTTTTTTTAATCTCCATATCTTTCAAAAAATCTTCCCTTACCAATAGTAAATCAACGGAACAAACATTTGGTTCTCTCAAGAGCATTTGTTTTTCATATAAATCTACCAAATTTTCAATTTCCATTAAAGATTCTTTTATGTTTTCCTCTATTCCCCCTAAAATTTCTATTTTTTCTTGCAATCTTTTTATTAAAAAAGAAACCAATCTTTCATGATTACCTTTCTGTTCTAACAAATTAATCGATGAAGATGTTTTTTGTTGTAATGATTCATTCATATTTTCTAACATATTTTTTAAATTATTATATATAAAATTATTTTTTTTGTCAAATAAATTATTGACATTTATTTTAAATTATTCTAAAATGAAAAAATATGGAAAAAATATGGTTGTATGCTGCAGTTGGTGGATTTATACCTATAATATTTTGGGTAATTTTTTGGCTCCGTGAAGATATAAAAGACCCAGAACCAAGATGGCTTATAACTAAAACTTTTCTTTTAGGAATTGCGGGGGCTTTTGTAGCATTGTGTTTTCAAGCTTTAATTTCTAAACTTCAATTAAATGACATCGACCAAATAATTGCTTTTTCTTTTGTGGAAGAATTTATAAAATTTTTAGCAGTTTTTATAGCTGCATTTGGTACGGTGTGGGTTAATGAACGAAACGACCCAATGATTTACATGATTACTGGAGCACTTGGTTTTTCTGCGGTAGAAAATATGTATTATATACTTGATTATTTAGATAAATTTGAATATATTCAAACTTTGATAAATGGAAGTTATAGATTTATAGGGGCTACTCTTTTACATACAGTAACTTCAGCAGTTATCGGAATTTTTATATCTATTGTATTTTTCCAAAGCAAAATATTAAGAATTTCTGCTGCAATTTTAGGAATACTTTTAGCTACTGGATTACATTCTGTCTTTAATCTTTTAGTTGACCCTCAAGCTGGAAGTTTTTTAAATAAAGTTGGTTTTTATGGAGTTTGGATTGGTATTTTAGTATTACTTATTGTTTTTGAAATAATAAGAATAATGGCAAATAAAAAAAAGAAAAATGGAAATTTACCAAAAGTTGATACTAAAAACAAATTTAGAAAAAGATTCTTTTAAAAAACTTAATCGTTTTTCATCATATTTAAAAATACCGATTGTGGAATATTTACTCTCCCTAAATCTTTCATTTTTTTCTTTCCTTTCTTTTGCTTTTCTAAAAGTTTCTTTTTTCTAGTAATATCACCACCATAAAGTTTTGCTGTAACATCTTTACGAAAGGCTTTTACTGTCTTTGAAGAAATTATTCTTCCTAAAGCTTGAGCTTGTACTTTCATGACAAAATTTTGTCTTGGCATAACTTTATGTAATTTTTCAACAGCTTTTTTTGCTTCTTCTTCTACTCTATCTTTAGAAACTACTCTAGAAAAAGCAATAATTCTTTCGTCTGCTAAAAAAATATCTAAACGCGTTACATTAGCTTCTTTGTACTCTCCTATTTCATATGATAAAGATGCATATCCTGATGTACATGATTTTAATTCATCGAAGAAACCTCTCATTAACTCTCTGAGTGGCATACTTCCGATAACTTCTATTCTGTCATCACCAAAAACTATATTATTTTCCACAAAACCCTCGTGATGAAAAAATAATTGAGAAATTGTACCAGAATATTGATTTGGTGACATGATTTTTAAAGTTACCCATGGTTCATATATTTTTTCTATATCTCCAAAATCTGGAAAATAAGCTGGATTATATATTATTTTTTCTTCTCCATTTTTTAAATGCACTTTATAAATTATAGTGGGATGAGTTATTATTAAATCAATATTAAATTCTCTTCGTAATCTTTCTGTTACAATTTCCATATGTAACATTCCCAAAAAACCACATCTAAAACCTCTCCCTAAAGAGCCCGATGTTTCTTCTTCAAAATTAAGTGATGAATCTGTAAGTTGTAATTTTTCTAGAGCGGGACGCAACATATCAAAATCTTCTTGGCTTTCTGGATAAACAGACGCCCAAACTACTGATTTTGGCTTATCATAACCTTCAAGTGCTGGCATGTCCTTTTTTACATTCACCAAAGTATCTCCAACAGATACAATTCCTGGTTTTTTTATACCTGTAACAATATAACCAATTTGACCTGATTGCAATTTATCTTGCGGAGTTTCTTCAGGAGAAAAAATACCGACTTCTAAAGCAGAAAATTTTTCCTTTACTGTTTTAAAATTTAATGAATCATTTTTTTTTACCTCTCCATCTAAAACTCTGATAAAAACAATAATCCCTTTATTTTCATGATATTTAAAATCAAAAACCAATGCTCTAAATTCATTTGGTTCATTGTAAGTTACTTTTGGTTCTGGTACTTCCTCTATGATTTTTTTAAATAATTCTTCTACCCCAGAACCTGTTTTTCCTGATGTTTCTATAATATCTTCCAATTCACAACCCACCATTAACGCTAATTCCTCTTTGATTTCTTCAATTCTTGCTAGTGGTGAATCAACTTTTGAAAGTGCTGGAATAATTTTTAATCCTGCCGACTGTGCCATTTCAAGAGTGGTCATTGTTTGAGCTTGAATTCCTTGTGTAGCATCAACCAATAATATTGTTCCCTCCACTGCTTGCATAGCGCGAGAAACTTCATAAAAAAAATCTATATGTCCTGGAGTATCAATTAAATTTAAAGCATATTCCTTACCATTAAAATTATATTTCATAGAAACTGGCTGCATTTTAATAGTTATTCCACGCTCCCGTTCCAGTTCCATACTATCCAAAATTTGGTCTTGCATTTTTCTTTTTTCCACTGTATTTGTGGCTTCAATCATTCTATCTGACAATGTAGATTTTCCGTGATCAATGTGAGCTATAATAGAAAAATTTCGTATCTGAGATAAATTCATAAAAAGATTATATCATAAAAAAACAGTTTCTTTCTATTGTCCATCTTCGCTAAACCAATTTTTATAATATATACCATTTGAATTCCATATCATCCAAGATTTAAAACCATTTTTTTCAATAGCCGCAATTTGAGATTGAATTTCTAACCAATCATATTGAGTATAAACAGAACACCAAGAACAAGAAAAACCTTGAATCCATGAACGAATTTTTTCTTTTTTTATTTCTTTTAAATTATCTAATTCTATTTTAGTTTTAAAATTTTTTCTTAAAATAATTTCCCCCCCATTTCCTTTTGCTAAAATAATTTGTTCATTTAATTTTTCTATTTTTTTTGTAGCCGAAGATAAAGCATAATCAAAAACAATAAAAGGAGCACCGTCTGGATTTTTTATAGACCTGTACCATTTTGGATAATGCGAAGGGTAAATCATAGGGGCAACATAATCGAAATGGAGTAAAAAACTTTCTAAAGTTTGCCCAATACCTAAATCATCATAATTTTCTGTAGTCATACCAAAAACATCTGCAGATAAAATAATTTCAGGATATTTTTTTTTCAAGTTTTCTGATAAATACTTTGAAAAAGAATCTATAATTATACTTTTTCCCCACTTTGGATTTTCCGTAAGAATTTCATTAGAGAAAGGATAAAAAACATTTTTTAAATCACCGTCTGATGGAAACCTGATATAATCAAAATTTATTTCATCAAAACCTAATTCGTAACTTTTTGAAGCAATCTCCATGTTATAATTCCAAACTTCTTTTGAATTTGCGTCTAAATAATTTTTTTTGCCATAGTCTTCCCATACCGTTTCTTTGTCTGGATTTTTTACCGCCAAATCTGGTCTAATTTTTGCTAAATAATTATCTTTAAATATTACTATTCTTCCAATGACATAAATATTTTTTTTATGTAATTCATCAATGGTAGTTTTAATATCTGTAATATGATTTGCACTAACTGGCTTAATATCTGAAAAATTTTCATCATCCATCTTAAAAGAAATTTTTCCATCAACCTCTTTAATATCAAAAATTACAGAATTTATATAACCAGCATCTATCATTTCGGAAAGTGTTTTTTGTCGGTTTTTAGAATTTATTACATAACTCGTATAATATAGTGCTTTTACTTCTTGAGGAGTATTAACCCTTGTAATTACCCTTTCTTGTTTTTCTAAAATTTCAATTTTTTCTGTTTTTTCTTCCAAAATTTCTTCTTTTTCTTCAGTTTCAATTAATTTTTCTAAATTAAAATTTTCTTTTTCAAAAGTTTCATTAATTTCAAAATTATTATTACTAATTACTTCTTCCAATTCTTCTTTTTTTTCTTCATTAATATTGGGTTTATTATATATTTCTTGTCCATAACTTGTTGTTGTTTCTTTTGATGAAATTATTGAAAAAAAGATATCTTTTTTGAAAAGAAAAAGAAAAAAAATTATAATAAAAAAGAAAAAAATAATAAATATTAAAATTTTTATATTATTTTTTTGAAAAAAATCTTCC
>JAGLGQ010000115.1 GCA_023143935.1 Minisyncoccota bacterium | reverse complement strand
GTTGAACCTGGATTTACCACTAATATATTATTCATAAACTCATTTTATCATAAAATATGATAAAATAATCATATTATGACAATAAAAGAACAAATAAAAACAGATTTGATTACAGCCATGAAAGCACATGATGAAGTAGCAAAAAATACTTTAAAAGGTTTAGTTTCTGCATTTACCAATCAAGTTATTTCAGATGGTGGAACACCCCAAAGCGAAGTTACTGATGATACAGCATTAAATGTTATAAAAAGGTCTATAAAACAAAGAAAGGATGCAATCTCTCAATTTGAAAATGGGGGGCGTGCTGATTTAGCAGATAATGAAAAAGCGGAATTAAATATTTTGGAAAAATATCTCCCAGAACAAATGTCTGAAGAAGAAATTTTAAAAATTGCACAAAAAAAGAAAAAGGAATTAAATATTGAAGACCAATCAAAAATGGGAATTTTAGTTGGATCTGTAATGAAAGAAACCGCAGGAAATGCTGATGGTTCCGTTGTTAGTCAAATCGTAAAATCTTTATTTACTTAAATACTTATCCACAAGTAACCTAAAAAATGATTGTAATTTTAAACAATGGAGCTATAATGTTTATATTCATTTGATATTTTTTTTTAGATTTTCTTCGGAATTTCTTTAGATTTTTATCGGGTGAATACTGAAAAATCTCAGCTCCGGTTGAGGTTTTTCATTTTCATTTTTTCAACAGGCAAGGCCTGTACGGTAATTTAAAATTACCGTACAGGCCTTGCCTGTTGGAAAAAATATTTGTTACGTAGCATGCTACGTAACATGCTACGTAACAAAAAAATCTAAAAACAAAAAACAAGGAAGCCTTGCTTCCTTGTTTTTTATTATTTTTTTACAGTTTTAAACCCACTTTTTTTCCATGCAAGCATTCCCCCCTTTAATTCATAAACTTTATTAAAATTAAGTTTACAAAAAATTTGTTTTGCTAAATTACTTCTTCGTCCTGAACCACAATGATATAAATATTCTTTATCTTTATCCAACATATTTAATTTTTCTTCAAAATCAGAAGAACGAAAATCAATATTTATTTCATCTTTTAAAATTCTTTCACTTTCATGTTCTTTTAATGTTCTGACATCTATACAAATACACTTATTATTTTTTAATTTTTCCGCAAATTCAAAAGCGTCAATTAATTTATGGCAATTAGTGTTTATTTTTTGTATATTTTTTTTAATCATCTTTCTAAATATGTTTTGCGATTTCTTTTATATGATTTAACATCATATTTGTATATCCAGTTTCGTTATCATACCAAACTAAAATTTTTACTAATCTACCCACAACTTTTGTAAAATTAGCATCTACGATAGCGGCATGTGTATCTCCAATAATATCAGAAGAAACTATTTGGTCTTTTTCCACTCTTAAAATTCCTTTATATTTATCAGTTAAGGAAGCTTTTTCCAAAAGTTTATTTACTTCTTCTACGGTAGTATCTCTACCCACAATAAAAGTAATATCCGCCACAGAACCCGCAATGGTCGGAACTCTTAATGCAATACCATCAAAATTTCCTTCAAGCTCTTCAATAACTTTTCCTACAGCTTTTGCTGATCCTGTTGTAGATGGAATAATATTCATAGCCCCCGCCCTTCCTCTTCTAAAGTCTTTTTGACCAGATTTTACTGAACTATCTACAATTTTTTGAGTTGATGTATAAGAGTGTATAGTTGTAAGTAACGCAGATTCTACACCTAATTCATTTTTTAAAATATCTAACGGAGTTCCAGCTGCATTGGTGGTACAAGAAGCATTAGAAGTAATCTGACACATTTGAGTTTGGTTTTCATTTATGCCCATTAAAACCATTGTTCCTGTAATATTTTCATTTACTTTGTGATTTTGATTTTCTTTTACTGAACCAGATATAACAACTCTTTTTGCTCCAGCTTCAATATGGGCATTAGACTTATTATAAGAAGCAAATATTCCAGTACATTCTGCTACCACATCAACATCTAATTTTTTCCACGGTAACTCTTCGGGATTTTTAATAGAAAAAACTTGGAATTTTTCATTACCGACTATCATATATTTTTCTTCTTCCGAAACGACTTCAATTTGCACATCTAAATTTAAATTTTTTTGAGCTGTATCATATCTTAAAAGATAAGCTAAATTTTCAATATCCCCCAAATCATTAATGGCAACAATATCAATATTGTCATCTTTTAAAGCCATTTTAAAAAGAAGTCGTCCAATTCTTCCGAAACCATTTATTGCTAATTTTGTTTTTGTCATATATTTTAATATTATTAAATTATTTTAACATAAAAAAAACAAAAAAATTGCTTCCGCAATTTTTTTATTCTCTTTTTTTATTTCTTTTTCTTCTCACCCAAAAACACGAGGAACATCACCGTTATTTTAATCATCAACCCCTTTTCCGTCTCCATATTCTTCTTCAGAAAATAATTCTCCATTTGAATTCCACTCTCTATGAATACCGATCTCCTCTCCATTTTCATATTTTCCTTCATAAAATAATTCTCCATTTAAATACCACTCTTTATGAATACCAACCTTTTCTCCATTTTCATATTTTCCTTCGCTAGACAATTGTCCATTTGAATGCCATTCTTTATGAATACCAACCCATTCTCCGTTTTCATATGCTCCTTCATAATCTAATTGTCCATTTAAATCCCACATTCTATGAGTACCCACCCTTTCTCCATTTTCATATTTTCCTTCGTAAAATAATTGTCCGTTTGGATGCCATTCTTTATGAATACCAACCTTTTCTCCATTTTCATATTTTCCTTCATAAAATAATTCTCCATTTAAATACCACTCTTTATGAATACCAACCTTTTCTCCATTTTCATATTTTCCTTCATAAAATAATTCTCCATTTGAATACCACTCTTTATGAATACCAACCCATTCTCCGTTTTCGTATGCTCCTTCACAATCTAATTGTCCATTTAAATCCCACATCCTATGAATACCCACCCTTTCTCCATTTTCATATTTTCCTTTGTAATACAATTGTCCATTTGGATGCCACCCTCTATGAATACCGACCTTTTCTCCATTTTCATATTTTCCTTCGCTATACAATTGCCCATTTGAATGCCATTCTTTACGAATATCGACCTCTTTTCCATTTTCATATTTTTCTTCATAATCTAATTGTCCATTTAAATCCCACATCCTATGAATACCAACCATCTTTCCATTTTCAAATTTTCCTTCATGAAACAATTGTCCGTTTGAATACCATTTTTTATGAATACCGACCTCTTTTCCATTTTCATATTTTCCTTCATAATCTAATTGTCCATTTGAATACCACTCTTTATGAATACCAACCTTTTCTCCATTTTCATATTTTCCTTCGCTAGACAATTGCCCATTTGAGTGCCAAGTTCTATAAATATCATCGATTTTTGCTTTCGTATTTAAAAATACTGTTTCTACTTTTTTTTTTACTGATTGATTATTTTCTATCGATGTATCTTTATTAATCAATACCCCTATTTCTTCCTTTTCTTTCTCTTCGCCATCCACACAAAAATAATCCCCCTTATCTTCATTAATTGGTGGAACTTCTGATATAATTTCTCCTGCAAATCCAGATGAATCTACACAATAATATACATTTTTTTTGCTTAATTTAACATAAGTTCCATATTGATCTTTTGAATCAAAACATCCCCCACCCTCTACTTTTGAAAATCTTGAACATACCCCCTCATAACTACTGTCATTGTCAGACATATACATTACAGCTACGACGGGAACTCCAGACAATCCAGACTTTGAAACTGCATCTAAAATTGCATCTTCATTTTCTTGTCCTGATTCTAACCAAAAAAATAAAACAATAGATACAATTAACAAACCGAATATTGCAAGTATTATAAATAAAGAACGATTTGAAATCGGGCGATTATTTTTTTTAATATCTTTTTTATTATTTGAGGGAGAATTAAAATTATTTTGGGATGTTGGTTCAGAAGAATTTTGATTGTTTTGGGGATTTTTTGGTATTTGATTATTTTGAGAATTTTGATTGTTTTCCTTAATTTCTGATTTCTGATTCTGATTGGGATTAGGATCAGGATTGGGATTAGACCCTTGATTTAATTCTGAACTTACACCATTAACATTAATTACCTTTTGCTCTGATCCCCACTCATCTTTATTATTATTTTGATTATTCATATATTTTAATATTATAAAATTATTTTAACATAAAAAAAACAAAAAAATTGCGAAAGCAATTTTTGTTATTTTTTTTTTACAATTTCTTTTTTTTAGATACATCTATAGGGTACTCTATAGAGTACCCTATAGGGGACACTATTTTTTTGGTTATGATTATTTAAATCTAAAAAAATGAAAAATGCGGAGCATTTTTCATTTTTTGGGTTTTTTTCGGCAATGGTTAAAGAAATGGGTGTTTTTAAAAAGGTTCGACTGACGCGGACGACGGCGGACGTTTTTTAAAAGGTCCGACTTGAACTTTACCCCTATACACAAATTCATTTTGCAAAATCAA
>JAGLGQ010000114.1 GCA_023143935.1 Minisyncoccota bacterium | reverse complement strand
TGAAGGTAAAAATTATTTTACAATTTTAGATTTTGTAAAAGCATATTATCATTTTGCTGACCCAGAATGGGATGGAGAGCCGATAGATCAAACTAGCATTTCAGATGATAAAAATGTAGAGAAACAAGAAATAGAAAATCAAATCCAAAATAATTTAGATGATATAGAAAAAGAAAGCCGGCCACAAAAAATAAAAATAGAATTAGGCGAAGGAAAAAAACGAGAATTATGGATAGTAAATACAACTATGTTTTATGATGTTGATGGACACCCAATTTCAACCGAAGAATTTTTAAAAAATATTTTTGGAAAATTACCTGACTTTTTTAAAGACGAGGATAAATTGAAGGAAATTTGGGCTAACCCCCAAACTAGAGAGATATTCTTAAAACAGTTGGATGAATTAGGGTATGGAAAAGAACAATTAAAAGAATTTGCAAAATTAATAAATGCCGAAAATTCAGATTTATTTGATGTTTTTGAGTATATATCTTTTGATAAGAAACCTTTATCTAGAGGAGAAAGAATTTTGCAGAATAAAGAAAAAATTTTTAATGAAGTGGACGAACAAACTAGAGAATTTTTAGAGTTTGTATTAAACTCATATTACAAAGACGGAATCGAATCTTTATCAGAAGAATCTTTTCCAACTTTTTTGGAATTGAAATACGGTAGTTTAATAGAGGCAAAAAATGTTTTTAGTGATTTGAAAAAAATAAAAATTGATTTTTTAAGTTTACAAGAAAAATTATATATATAATTTATTTTAGTAAATATTTTAAACAGAAATTTAATTCAATTTAATTCATGAGAGTTTGCTGAGAGTTCGCTGAGAGATTAATAACATAGCCATACGTAATTTTAAGCTAGTCATGCAACATTTTAGTATAGTCAGACGACTTTTTAGCTTATTTATACGATTTTTTATGTTAAATATTAAAACAATAAAAAAATTAAAATTTTTTTTATTATTCCTTTACACAACAATCTTGATATAATAATATTAAATTATGACTAAAATTTTAATAAAAAATTTTGATGAAATTTCTAAAGAGGACACTTTAATTGCGGGGGGTAAGGGCGCTTCTCTTGGAGAGATGATTCAAGCAGGAATTCCAGTTCCTCCCGGTTTTGTGATTCTTTCTGATGTTTTTAATGAATTTTTGGAAGAAAATAATTTAAATATTAAAATAAATGCTGTTTTAAAAAAAGTTAATTTAAAAGAAGTTCATACTATTCAAAATGTTTCTAAAAAAATCCAGTCGATGATTTTATCTAAAGAAATACCAGAAGATGTTAAAAATAAGATTTTGAATAATTACAAAAAATTAAATTGTAAGTTTGTTGCTGTTCGTTCTTCTGCAACTGCAGAGGATGGTGTTTCTACTGCATGGGCAGGACAATTGGATAGCTTTCTTAATACAACAAAAGAAACATTATTAGAAAATATAAAAAAATGTTGGGCTTCGTTATTTACCCCAAGAGCAATTTTTTACAGATTCGAAAAAAAACTAAACAAAGATAAAATTTCTGTTGCGGT
>JAGLGQ010000113.1 GCA_023143935.1 Minisyncoccota bacterium | reverse complement strand
AATCGCTAGTAATCGCGCATCAGCTATGGCGCGGTGAATATGTTCTCGAGTCTTGTACTCACCGCCCGTCAAGTCAAGGGAGTTGGGAGCACCCAAAGTTTGCATTTATTGCAACCTAAGGTGAATTCAATAACAGGGACTAAGTCGTAACAAGGCACGGCTAGCGGAAGCTGGTCGTGGATTATTTCAATGAAATTGTTAAATATATTTTATATTTAATTTATCGGTTGATTTTATACCTTTTAGGTATACAAAAGACTTTGATTTACAGTCTTTAATGTAAATCCGCTTATGGTAAGATAGAAAATAAATTTATTTATTTTCGCGCGACACTTTCAATGGACGAGGCAGAAGAGAGAATTTTTTAAGAAAATTGGCTACAACAAATATTTAAACTTTTTAATAATAAGTAAAAAAACCAAAAAATTATTTTTTTGGTTTTTTTTATTTAATAAGCACAGGGATTGACAGTTTATTATATTTATGTATAATTATATTAATTAAAAAGAAAAAATATGTCAGAAAAATTAACTAGTGTAGCAGAGGAAGGGGGAATTATTGAAGGAGATTATTTGGGGGTGTTAATGCAATCAGTAGAGAATGTAAGTACCATGAAACTTGAGGCGGTGTGTGTAACGTTGGGTTTTCTCGTTCTAATGACAGGAGGAGTAATGGTTTTTGCTGAAGGAAAGAGAAAAAAAAAGATCGCTCGTTTCTTTTTTGGTAGTTGTCTGTTTTGTATGATACCTATAAGTAAAGAGATAATAACCAGAAAAGATTCAATCATTGATATGCAAAAAAATATGTTAGTTATTTATCGAGAAAATCCAAATATTAAACCCACTTCTTTTAACGAAGCGGAAAAAGGATGTATGAAAAAGTGCTTAGGGGATTTATCGCGTGCGCTTTCTTGTGTCGGAGTAGAAGAAAGAAACAGAATTTTAGAAGAAGCTCAAAGACAGGTGGACAAGTTTTTACAAGCACGAGAACAAGTACCTGTCGGGGTACAAAAAAAAAGGGGGAATAAAAAAACACGATAAGCGAAGCTTATCGTGTTTTTTAGTTAAGACAAAATAAAAATAAGACAAAAAGAGTTAAATAGTTAGATTATAGTACGAGATGAAAATTTCATAATTTCGTATGTACATGAATTATTTTGTAAATATACAATAATTTCATCTATGGACGAATATTTAAAAAATTCAAAAAATTTTTAAAATGGGTTTTTTTATTTAACATTTTTGTTGAAGTGGTAAATTTTGATATAATAATTAAATTATAAATATAATATTAAAGTAAAAATATGGACAAAATAAAAAAAAGAAAAAGTACATACGCAAAGTCTGGAGTAAATATTGAATTAGGAGATGAAGTTTCAAAAATATTATATAAAGTTGCAAAGTTATCTTGGAAAAATAGAAAAGGCAAATTGGGTGAATTAATAGTCCCTACAGATTCTTTTAGTGGAGTGAGAGCAATTAATGTTGGCAATTTACCCAAAGGAACTTTAATGAATATTGGTTTTGATGGTGTTGGTACAAAAATGGAATTGGCGGAAAGAATGAAAAATTTTAGCACAATAGCTTATGATTTATTTGCAATGGTTTGCGATGATGCAGTAGTTAGAGGGGCAGAACCCGTTTTAATAGGAACTATTTTAGATGTAAATTCTTTGGGAAAAAATAAAAAAAATTATTTAGAACAGATAAAACAATTGGCGGAAGGTTATGTAAAAGCGGCAAAGGAAGCAAATGTGGCAATTGTAAATGGTGAAGTGGCAGAGCTTGGAAATAGGGTTGGAGGATATGGAGATTTTAATTGTAATTGGGGAGCGTCAATTGTTTGGTTTGCAAAAAAAGAAAGATTATTTACGGGAAAAGAAATAAAAGTTGGGGATTATTTAGTGGGATTTCAAGAAAAAGGTTTTAGGTCAAATGGTTTATCATTGGTGAGAAAAATAATGGAAGATAAACATGGAAAAGATTGGCATAAAATAAAATTAAAAGGTTGGAATAAGAGTTTGGGAGAGTTGGTATTAAAACCATCAAAAATTTATTCTGCTGCCGTGGTGGATATGTTTGGTGGATTAGAAGGTCAACAAAAAGTTAAATTACATGGAGTGGCACATATTACAGGTGGAGGTTTGCCGGGCAAATTAGGTAGAATTTTAGAACCATCTAGTTTTGGAGCAAATATTAATAATTTATTTCCAATTCCAAAATTAATGAAATATTGTCAGGAGAAAGGTAATATATCAGATGAAGAAGCTTTCAATACTTGGAATATGGGAACAGGAATGGTTATTATTACTCCAGAACCACAAAAAGTTATAAAAATTGCAAAAAAATATATGATAGATTCTCAGTTGATTGGGAAAGTAACAAAAGATAAAGGGATAAGAATTAATAGTAATGGATTTTTTGAATCTGGTGATATTTTGTCATTTTAATTATTTTTTTGCTTTAGTTACAAAATATATTTTTTAGGTTTTTTTAATTTTTTATTTATTGTAGATATAGAAAATTTGATTTTTTAGTTATTTTTTGGTAAAAATATATTTATTAATGTATAATAACTTTATATGAGTAACAATAAAGGTTTTACTTTAGTAGAAGTATTAGTAGTTGTTACTATTATTAGTATTTTAGCAAGTATTTTGTGGATTATTATTGACATGAAAAGCCAAATAAATAATGCAAAAGCCGTAAAAATAGCAAATGATTTCAAGTCGATAGAAAGAGCTTTTTGGTTAACAGCTCAAGAAGGTTTGAAAGAATATGGTTTATATCCTTCAGAAAATGAATTTGGTTATGGACCTGATCCAAGTATTTCTACTTTAGTTAATAATAGTGGTCTTAAGTATATTCCTGCAAATTTTCAACCCCCCATTGGTGATGGAATATATAAATATGATAATGATAATAATGCTTACCCTTTTTTGAATAATTGTTCAGGTCAAAATAATTCTGGTGGTGTAAATTTAATAATAAAAAATATTACTACTATTGATCAAGATGTAGTTTATAAATTGGATAATATTTTTGATAATGGTGATGGTTTAAAATGTGGATATATTAGGGTTTATAATGATAATATTTTGAAATTTAATTTAGATGT
>JAGLGQ010000112.1 GCA_023143935.1 Minisyncoccota bacterium | reverse complement strand
AAACCATTTAAAAGAGAAAAACCAGAATTTGATCAAAAAATTCTTTCTTTAAGAAGAGTTACTCGTGTTATGGCTGGAGGTAGAAGATTTTCTTTCGCTGTGGCTATGGTTGTGGGAGACAAAAAAGGTAGAGTTGGTTTTGGTACAGGTAAATCAAACGATACGGTAGCAGCAATAGAAAAAGCTGTAAGAAACGCAAAAAAAACAATGGTGCGTATAAAAATTACAGAGGATGGTTCAATTCCATACGATGTTTCTGCAAAATATAAATCTTCAGAAATCCAAATTAGACCCATAAAAGGTAAAGGTTTGGCTGCCGGTGGAGCTGTTAGAACTGTTTTAGAATTTGCGGGTATTAGACAAGCGGGTGCTAAAATTTTATCTAGATCAAAAAATCACATAAATAATGCCAAAGCGGCATTAAAAGCACTGGAACCATTTTCAGAAAAAATTGAAGTTAAAGCTCTTGATAAAAAGAAAAAGTTTGGGGACTCAAAAAAATTTATTAGAAAGCCGAGAAAAGACTAATTGTTTTTATTAATCTAAAGAAAATATTATGCAAATTAATGAATTAAAAAAAAATAATCCAAACAAAACTAGAAAAAAAGTTGGAAGAGGGGGAAAAAGAGGAAAAACTTCAGGGAAAGGAATGAAAGGTCAAAAATCTAGAACTGGTAATTCTACTAGACCAGCATTGAGAGATATTATTAAAAAAATACCTAAATTAAGAGGACAGGGTATTAACGGTAATAAAAACAAAGAAATTATTAATAAATATTTTGCCATTAATCTTAATCAATTAGAAAGTGTTTTTTCAGATGGAGACATTGTTAACCAAGAAACTTTATTTGAAAAATCACTTGCGAAAAAAAGAAATGGTAAAATACAAAGAATAAAAATTTTAGCTAATGGGGAATTAACAAAAAAAGTTACTGTAGAGGGATTATTGATATCAAAGACAGCACAAGAAAAAATAGAAAAAGTGGGTGGTAACGTAAAATAATTAAAATATATTATGACAGACATGTTAAATAAAACTTTATTTGTTTTTAAAGACAAATTTATAAGAAGTAAAATAGTATTTATACTTTTTGCTTTTTTCATTTTTAGACTTTTTGCTTCTGTACCTCTTCCTATTGTAGATCAAGGGGCTTTACAAAAATTCTTTTCAGATAATCAATTTTTAGGAATGATTAATTTGTTTTCTGGTGGTGGTTTAGAGGCATTATCTATAGTTATGTTTGGTGTTATGCCATATATTACTGCATCTATTATTATGCAGTTAATGTCATTTAGTTATCCAAAACTAAAAAAGATGCAACAAGAAGAGGGTGAAATTGGAAGAAAAAAAATTGGTAATTATTCTAGGTTATTGTCAGTACCATTAGCTGCTATTCAAGCTTTTGGTTTTTTACACCTTTTAAATTCTTATCAATTATTAGAAAATTTTGATTCTAATGTTATGATGACTAGTATCACCGTTGCTGTAGCTGGTTCCATTTTTTTAATGTGGGTTGGAGAATTAATTTCAGAATTCGGTATTGGTAATGGATTATCATTGATGATTTTTGCTGGTATTGTATCTTCTTTTCCAGGAAGATTAAGACAACTTTGGGAAAATCTATCAAATGATATTTCTGTACTTCCAGCATATTTAGGCATAGGAGCATTATTTCTTTTTATGATTTATGCCATTGTGTATGTTACCGAAGCATCAAGACCAGTTCCGGTACATAATGCGAGAACAGCGAGAGCGGGAGAGAAAGCTCAAAATATTCAATCTTTTATTCCGATTAAATTAAATCAGGCAGGAGTTATTCCTATTATTTTTGCTTCTGTTTTAATTTCACTTCCGCAGGTTGTTGTTTCTATATTGCAATTAGGTAAAGTAGAAACATGGTCATGGTTACAATCGTTGGTTGATGTTTCTTCTAATCCTTCTGCTAATTTAATGTATTCAATTTATTACGGAATTGCATTCTTTATTTTAGTATTCTTTTTTACTTTCTTTTATACAGCCGTTACATTTGATCCTAAAAAAATGGCAGAAAATTTACAGAAAGGAGGTACATTTGTACCAGGGGTAAGACCAGGAGAAGAAACAGAAGAGTTTTTTGCTAAAGTTACAACTAGAGTTACGTTTGTTGGTGCTCTTTTTCTATCATCTGTTGCGGTTATACCATTCGTAGTCAGTGGACTAACTGGTAATCCAAATCTTGCCATTGGTGGTACTTCAATTTTGATTGTAGTTTCTGTGGGGATTGATTTAATTAGAAAAATTGATGCACAAATTTCAGTAAGACAATATTTAAATTCTTAAAATTTAATTATTATTTTTAAATAAAAAAACTTATAATATTATTATAAGTTTTTTTGTTTAAAAAGGCATAAAATGTTAAACTATTATTAATTATGAAAAAATTTATTATCCTTGTTCTTTTATTTTTTAGTGTAATAAATTTTATTTTTGCGAATAGTTTAGATATTTCTGAATATAAATATTTTAGAAATTTATTGCCTCAAAATAATAAAGAAGGCAGTTTTTTTATTAATCTTAACGAAGATATTTACAATAAAGCAAATCATTTTTTGAATGATTTAAGAATTGTTGATGAAAAAAATACAGAAATTCAGTATTCTCTTCAAAAACACGAAGATAAACAAGTGGAAGAAAAGAAAGAATATAAAATTAATATTTTAAGCAAAATAGAAGATAAAAGTCAAAATGAAATAACTTATATAATAGATTTTGGTGAAAATGTAACTTATCACAATGTTATTAGAGTTGATTCTAAATCAGTAGATTTTTCCAGAAAAGTAAAAATATTTGGAATAGATGATTTAGAATCAGATTTTTTAAATATTAATTTAGATTCCGAAAAAGACGATAAAATAATATCTGGACCAGCTTTGAGTGATTTTTTTATAAATTATAAATTTAATAATTATAGATTTTTAAAATTAATTATTTATGGTAAAGAAGGAAATTTTAATGTAGATTCTTTTTCTTTTTTGGAAACAAAAACTCAATTAATAGATGGTAATAAAAAAGAGTATGATTTACAAATTATAAAGAATACAAAAAAAGAAGAAGAAACTGAAATTTTAGTTTCAATGTTTTTTGATAATTTACCAATTGATTATTTTATTATTACAGCAAAACAATTGAGTTTTTCTGTTCCCATTCTTATATATTCTTCTAATAATAAAGATGCTATTTTTTCGAAAGATAAAAAAAATAACGAAGAATTTAAAGATTATTGGAAATTAGTTTATGATGGTAAATTTTCCAAAAAAATTTACGATGAAACAAATAAAATTTTTTTTAATGATAATAAAAAATATTATTTAATAATTATTAAACATGAAAAAGATAAAGAGTTGGTAGACCCATTTTCTGTAAAAGGGGGTAGGTATTTAGAAAGATTATATTTAAATAATTTAGATTTTAATAATCATTCTTATAAATTAATTTATGGAAATCAATCAAATTTTAAACCAGCATATGTTAATAAAAACCAAAGCATTTTGTCAGAACAAGTTCAAAATGAGTTAAATTTAAGCGAAGAACAAGAAAATAGTTTTTTTGAAGTAAAAAATAAGATAAAAAAAAATAATAAAGAAACAATTTTTTATTTAATAATATTTTTATTTATTTTATTTTTATTTTGGATAATTTATAAGATAGTAAAAGAACACAAAAATAAAGATATAGACGATAATCCATACATTAATAAATTATAATTTTTAACTTTTTCACAAAGCAAGGCTTAACACATACCCAAAGGGTATGTGTTAAGCCTTGCTTTGTGAAAAAATGCAAACTTACCATTGAGTAAAACTACATGGTAATATGTTATAATTCACATATGGTAAGGAAAATTTTTAATAAACATTTTTTTGGAATGATTAGTATATTTGTTGTAGTATTGGTATCGGTTACTACTTTTATATCTTTTATTGAAGATACTGTGGAGCATGATAAATCTCTTCAAAACGAAGTAAAAATAATTTAAAAAATAAATCATGAAAATAAATTCTGCTATTTTTATAAAAGGAATAAGAGGGACAGATTCTATTTTAGAATCTGATTTTTTGCATTTAGCTTTTTATGGTAGATCAAACGTTGGAAAATCTTCTGTTATAAATACCATTTTGGGTAGAAAAAATTTAGTAAAATCTTCTTCAAAACCCGGAAAAACTAAAGAATTAAATTTTTTTAAAATTAACGAAGAATTATTTATAGTTGATTTACCGGGTTATGGGTATGCAAAAGTTTCACAAAAAGAAAGAGAAAAACTTAGAAAATTAATTTTATGGTATTTACTTTATTCAGATGTAAAAAATAGAATAAATGTAATAGTTTTAGATTCCAAAGTTGGTTTAACTGATTACGATGAAGAATTAATAAATATTTTACAGAAAAATAATGAAAAAATAATTATACTTTTAAATAAAATAGATAAAATAAAACAAGGTGTTTTATTTAAACAAATAAAATCTATTCAAAAAAAAATAGGTACGAATATAGAAATTATTTCTTTTTCAGCTTTTAAAAAAAGGGGTATTGAAAAATTTTGGGAAATTTTTAATATTATTAAAAAAAAATTGTAAAAAGATTAAATTTTGGTATTATTTATCATAAATAAGCAATAATTAAAAATATAAATAAAATGTCTACAAAAAAAATACAAAAAACAACAAAAAACAAAAAACAAAAAACAAATGTTGTTAAGAAAAAACAGGTAAAAAAAAATATTCCCTTAAAAACAAAAATGACTCCTTCTACACCACCAAAGGATAAATTTAACCTTCCCAAAATAACAGTTGTTGGTGTGGGTGGTTCTGGTAACAACGCTACTAATTACATGATTAAAAAGGGGGTAAAAAATGTTAAATTTATTGCTGTAAATACTGACCTCCAAGATTTAAATCAATCAAGAGCAACAAAAAAAATTAAGATTGGGCAAAACATAACTAATGGTGTTGGAGCCGGAATGAATCCAGAAATTGGAAGGAAAGCCGCTTTAGAAGCAGTAGATGAAATTACAACCGCACTAAAAGATACTCAAATGTTATTTATTACGGGTGGTATGGGTGGAGGAACTGGTACAGGAGGTAGTCCTGTAATTGCTTCAATTGCAAAAGATTTAGGTATTTTAACAGTTGCAGTGGTCACAAAACCTTTTTCTTTTGAGGGTGGAAAAAGAGATGAACTTGCAAAAGAAGGGATAGACAATTTAGCAAAAGAAGTTGATGCGTACATTGTAATTGAAAATAATAAAATTTTAGAAACTACAGGCGAAGATGCTTCCCTAGAAGAAGCTTTTGCTTTATCTGACGAAGTTTTAAGACAAGCTGTGGAGGGTATTTCAGAATTAATTACAAGACCGGGAATTATAAATATTGATTATGCAGATATTAAAGCTGTTTTGGAAGATTCAAAACTTTCTTTAATCGGTATTGGTTCTGCAAAGGGTTCTGACCGTGCACAAAAAGCTGCCATTGCCGCAATTAATTCTCCTTTGATTGATATTTCCACCAAAGGTTCTGGTTCTATATTATTTTCAATTTCTTCTTCTGGTGATTTGAAAATGTCAGAAATTACAGAAATTGCTCAATATATTACTGAAGAAGCTTCTCCTCAAGCTTTAATTAAATTTGGAACTGCCAGAAATAGTAAATTGAGAAAGGGAGAAATTAAGGTTACTGTAGTGGCTTCAAATTTTGATAATCAAAGCGGAGATTTTAGTGAAGCAAAAACTTTTGGATTAAATATGCAACAACAACAAGGTGATGATAATGATTTTGAAGAAATAGATGATGTAAGGTATGAAGAAGATGTTGTTTGTCAAAATGATAAAAAAAAATCGAATTCATTATTTGATATATTTAAATCCCTTTTTTAAATTAAATGATAACTCAACTAACTAAAAAAATAATAGTTTATATTTTAATATTTTTTTTCACAATCGTTGTGTTAATTTTTGGTTATTTTACTTATAAAATATTTTTTTCATCTTCAGAGTTTAAATTAGATTTTTTGACTGATTTAGAATTTTCTAAATTAACAGAAAGAGAAGATGAGAAAGAAGAAAATGAATATGAAGAAATAGTATATTCTAGTTGTAAGTTTGGAGAAAAAGAAATTTTACATCAAGAAGCAAAGGTATTTTTTTCTAGAGCATCCATTGGTGCTTTTGAATCATGCGAGGATTTTTCTTCTCAAAG
>JAGLGQ010000111.1 GCA_023143935.1 Minisyncoccota bacterium | reverse complement strand
TATAATCTTCATTTTGTTTTTTAAAATTTTCTAAAACATCAAGAGGTGTTTGTCCCACTTTTTTATTAATTACAAAAATATTTTTATTTTTCCTCAATAATTTCATCTTTTACATGTAAAATTTCAACTTGATTTAATAAATAAGGATTAACTATAGTTTGAAATACTAAAACTTCATTTGTATTTTGTGATTTAAAATTATTATCAACTTTTTTTCCAATTAAATATTCCCTATTATCTACATAAGTTAAAAATACTTGATCAGGATTTTCAAAAGACATGTTTCTTGGAGCTAACACCTTGAAAATACCACCCCCCTCCCCCACAACTTCTACTCTCAAAAGAGGATTAGGACCATCATACAAAAACATTAATGTTTTTGTATTATTAGAACTAAAAAGTTTTATCTCTACCATTTCACCCTTTCTAGAATTTACTTTTCCTATTAATAAATTATGTTGAGCAAAAACCAAATCATCTTTTTTAATTTTATACTCCGAATCATGTATAAAAAAAGTATCAAAAAAAACATTATTAAATTTTGAAACAATATTAAAAACAAACCTTTTTTCTTTGTTAATATTTTGATACCCAAGATTCTCTTTTAATTTTTTATTTTCTATCTTATAAAAATCTATCTGACTTTTTGAATTTTTAAGTAACAATAACTGATGTTCTAAATCTTTATTTTCTTTCAATAATTTTTGTTTATCAGAAAAAATAACTAATTTTTCATCAACAACAGAAAAACTCACCATCATATAATATATATTTTTTTGAAAAATAAAGAAAAAAGAAAAAATAAATAAAATAAAAAACAAAAAAATCACAAAAAAATTCTTTTTCTTTTTTTTAGCTTTAAATAATAATTGGTCCTTCATTTTCTTCACTTAAAATAGTTTCTTTATAAAAATTAACATCTTCCAAAATAATACCTGTACCATTTACCACTGCCATCAATGGATCATCTACAACATGAACTGGTAATTTTGTTTGTTTTGAAATTAAAAGATGTAACCCATCTATTAAAGCACCTCCCCCAGATAAATAAATACCATTATCAATTGAATCAGATAAAACTTCTGGAGGAGTTGTTTCTATCACTTCCCTAATAGCTTCCAATAAAGCATCAATCGATGATTTCATGGCCGCCTTAATATCTACCGATGTAACTTCAACTTCTCTTGCCAATCCCGAAACCAAATCACGCCCCTTTGCTATTCCTTTTCTATCTCTTTTTGTAACCGAACCAACATTTAATTTCAACATCTCCGCTGTATTTTCTCCAATTAATAAACGAAACTTTTCTTTCATATAATCTTCAATATCGCGATTAAACCTATCACCCGCAATTACAATTTTTTTAGAATTAACTACTCCACCCAAAGCAATAACAGCAATATCTGTCGTACCACCCCCAATATCCACAATAATAGTTCCTCTAGCATGTTTCACGGGTAATTCACTACCAATAGCAGCTGCCATTGGTTCTTCAACAATATATACTTTACGAGCTCCTGCATCTATAGCCGCATCTCTCACTGCTCTCGCTTCCACATTCGTAATTCCAGATGGTACTCCAATTACTACTCTTGGTCCAAACAAAACAAATTTTTTTTTATATTCTTTTTCCGCCTTATTAATCAAATAAGCTATCATCTCACCAGCTATCTCAAAATTAGAAATAACACCATCTATAATTGGTCTTTCTGTAGTTATATGTTCTGGAGTCCTACCAACCATTTCTTTAGCACTAAATCCCACAGCTATAATCGTACCCGTTTTATTATTGTAAGCCACAGTTGACGGCTCATCAATAACAACACCCAATCCCTTTATATACACCAAAGCATTTGCTGTACCCAAATCAATCCCAATATCATTAGAAAAAAAACTGAAAAAATTTTCTTTTAACTTATTAAACATATTGAGATTATATCATTGAGTGTATTTTTTT
>JAGLGQ010000110.1 GCA_023143935.1 Minisyncoccota bacterium | reverse complement strand
AAAAAGTAGCTCAAATTGGTACTTTTGGTACTATGGCAGCTCGTGGGTCCATAAAAGATGCTGCTCGTGCCATGGGATTTGACTATAAATTAGGAGATAAAATTTCAAAATTAATTCCCATTGGGGCTCAAGGTTTTCCGATGACAATTAATCGTGCATTAGATGAGGAAGAAGATTTAAAAAAACTTTATAATTCAGATAAAGATGTGGAAAAAATTATTGATATGGCAATAATGATTGAGGGTTCGGCAAGACATATTTCTGTACATGCTGCTGGTGTTGTTATAGCTCCGAATGAACTTACAGATTTCACTCCAATTCAACCTGATACAAAAACTGGAAAAATGATTACTCAATATGAAATGCACGCTGTAGAAGATGCTGGACTAATTAAATTTGACTTTTTAGGAATAACTATTTTAACTACAATTGCTGGAGCTTTAAAAAGAATTAAAAAAATACACGGAATTGATATTGATATACAAAAAATACCCCTAAATGATAAAAAAACATTTAAAATGTTATCGGCTGGTTTTACTCAAGGATGTTTTCAACTTGCGTCAGAAGGAATGACTAAATGGTTAAAAGAATTACAACCCGAAACTGTTCATGATATTAATGCCATGGTAGCTTTATATCGACCGGGTGCTATGAATTTTATTCCAGATTATGTTGCCAGAAAAACAAACCCAAATCTTATAATTTATAAGGATCCTCGAATGGAAAAAATTTTAAAAGACTCATTAGGATTAATGATTTATCAAGATGATGTAATGATGATCGCAATTGAACTCGCAGGCTATTCTTGGCTTGAAGCAGATCAATTCAGAAAAGCTATGGGTAAAAAAATTCCTGAACTTATGGCAGAACAAGAGGAAAAATTTAAAAAAGGTGCTTTAGAAAAAGGCATGAATGAAAAAATCTTAAATAAACTCTGGGATGAAATTACTATTTTTGCTCAATATGGTTTTAATAAAGCTCATTCTGCATCTTATGGTCGTATTGCCTACCAAACAGCCTATTTAAAGGCTAATTATCCTGCAGAATACATGTCTGCACTTCTGACATCAGAAGCTGGTGATAATGAAAAAATAGCAAACTTTGTTGATGAATGTAAAAAAATGAAAATTCCTGTTTTACAACCAGATATAAATTTATCTTTTAAAGATTTTGGTGTTATTAAAGCAAGTGGTGAAAATATAAAGGACCAAATTCGTTTTGGTTTAAAAACAATAAAAAATTTGGGGGAAGGTATTGCGGAAAATATTGTAGAAGAAAGAAAAAAAAAAGGAAACTATAAAAATATTGAAGATTTTATTGAAAGAAATTCAAAACATAAAGATTTATCAAAAAAATCTTTAGAAGCATTAGCTTTATCTGGAGCTTTTGATTCTTTAATAGATAGAAATGCTGTTTTGGGAAATGTTTTGGAACTTTTGGATTTCGTTAAAGAAATGAGAGAGAAAGATTCATCGCAAATAAGTTTATTTGGTTCTTCAGAAATTAATCATTTAAAATTATCGGATTTTGAAGGAAAAAAAATCATACTAAAAACTGGTCAAAATAGTGACATGGAATATATTCTTCCAATGTCCCAACAAGACCAACTTTTCTGGGAAAGAGAACTTCTGGGAATATATTTATCATCTCACCCCCTAGAAAAATGGCGAGAAAAAATGGAAAAACCCGGAAAAAATATTTTATCTTTAAAACAAATGAAATTAACGGGAAATCGTGTTATTGCTGGAGTTATAGATGAAGTAAAAGAAATTGTTACAAAAAAGGGGGATAAAATGGCTTTTGTAAAAATTTCTGATCTAACAGATTCTTTAGAAGTTGTTGTTTTTCCAAAAATTTATAAAGAAATATCGGATAAATTAAAAGTTAATGAGCGTTATGCTTTTAAAGGTGTGTTTAAAATAAAAGATGATGGATTTAATTTTTTATTAGATGCATTAAAAACTCTTAAATAATTTTTAAAAACAACGGTGATTTTGCTCCGCAAAATCACCGTTGTTTTTTTCAAAACTCTCACCAAACTCTCAGCAAACTCTCGTTAATCTTTCAA
>JAGLGQ010000011.1 GCA_023143935.1 Minisyncoccota bacterium | reverse complement strand
ATAAAAAGAAAGGGGGAGGAAATAATTGGAAGGTGTTAGGAAAAAAGGGAGGGGGGCAGGTTTTAACAAAAAAAGATATTGTAAAATTATCTAAACTTATTGTAAAAATTGAAAATCATTATAGTTTTCCTTGTGATATAGAATGGGCAAAAGAAAAAGATAAATTTTATATTGTGCAGAGTAGACCCATAACAACTATTTCAAAAGCTGAATCAAATCAGGCGTACTATAAAATAATGACTAGACCTTTAAGTTTGATAGATTGTGAATGTTGGGATATTGGTGAAATAATTAAATTGCCCGAGAAATTTAAAAATTTGATTTTTTTTGACCCCCTATTCGTTTATACACCGAAAAAAGCAGTAGCGGTTTATTATAATTTTTCAGACCCAAAACAGAATTTACAGCCAGTTATTGATTATATTGAAAAAAATTTTGATTGGTTTAAAAAAGAAAAGGTTGAATTTGATAAGCATTGTCAAAAAATAAGACAATTGATGAAAAATAATTCTGTAAATTTTAAAAAAATTATCAAATTAAATCATGAAATTTGGCCCATGGTAGCTGTTGCGAATGTTCTTGGAAGTACAGAATTTTATAAAGTTTCAAATAATCTTAGAAAAATTTGTATTAAAATAAGAAATGAGAGTGATGATGTGCTTCATCCTTCATTAACATATTTAAATAATCTTGTTATAAAAAAATTAAAAATTAAAAATACACAAAACATTTCATTAACTGAAATTTTAGGTAACGATATTCCCAAAAACGTTGAAATAAGAAAAAGGAATAAAGGTTGGGCTTACCACAAAGGTAATCTTATTTTTAATATTAAAAAATATTGTTTGGATCAAAAAATTCAAATTATTAATCCATCAAAAAAACAAGGTAAAATTATTACTGGTAAAACCGCGTGTAAAGGATTTGTAAAAGGAAAAGCAAAGGTAATTTTTGAATTATCAGAACTTAAAAAAGTACAAAAAGGAGATATTTTAGTTACTCCAATGACAACACCAGAAATGATTCCAGCATTAAAAAAAGCTTCTGCTATCATAACAGACGAGGGGGGTATAACTTGTCACGCAGCTATTATAAGTAGGGAATTAAAAATCCCTTGTATAATTGGAACTATAAATGCAACCAATACTATTTTTGACAATGATTTTTTAGAGGTTGATGCAAATAAAGGAAATATTAAAATTATAAAGAATAATTAATGTGTTTTAAAAAATAAAATTTACATTAGATTCCGCTATCCCGCACAAAATAAAAAAACAGGATTTTGCTTTGCAAAATCCTGTTTTTTTATTTTTGTGCGGGATAGCGGAATCGAACCGCTCACCTCTGCTTGGAAGGCAGATATTATACCAATTAACTAATCCCGCTTTTAAAAATCAACAAAAAAATTATATCAAAAATTAAAACAAAAGCAATTTTTTTTAACTTGATTTAGAATAAAATGCTAGTTATAATGTATCATATTATGGAAAATGAAAATATCAAAAATACCAAATTTAAAAAAAATAAATTAAATATTCTAAAAAAAATCCTTATCTTTTTTAGTATTATTGTGTTAGCTTTTTTAGGATTACTTTTTATAAAAGGTAAAGTTGTACATTTAGAAACGGGATTGAATTATCAGGAAGCGAGCATTATAAATAATATGAAAATTATAGAATAATTATGAATGAAATTAATGAAAAAACACAAAGAGATACTTTAACCGATTCTGGTTTAACAGATTTTTTTATAGGTATTTATAAATGGATGACTGTGGGTGTTTTAATGTCTGGTATTTTTGCATATTTGGTCGTAGAGATAGGAATGTTCTCTTTTATTTTTTCTAATCCAATTTTTATGTATGGACTAATCGGAATTGAATTGGTTATTATGCTTGGAATTCAATTTTTGATTAAAAAATTAAGTCCATCTTTAGCCTTATGGTTATTTTTAATTTACGCATCGCTTACAGGAATTACTCTTTCTGTAATTTTTTATGCTTATGAAATTAGTTCCATTATTCCAACTTTTGCTGGGGCAGTTGCTTTATTTATAGCTTTAGCATATTTTGGATTTACTACTAAAAAATTTTTAGCTAGTTGGGGGACTTTTCTTTCGGTTTCAACTTTTGCTATTATTTTTGCTTCATTATTAAATTTATTTGTTTTTCAAAATTCAATTTTTGATACTTTAATTTCAGCAGTCGTGTTACTTGTTTTTTCTGGTTTGACCATGTACGATAATCAAGCTTATCAATCTATTTATTTTTCCGTAAAAGGAAACGAAGATGAAGAAAAAAGATACACTATTTTAGGCGCTTTACATATGTATATTAATTTTATTGCCATTTTCCAATCGTTATTAAATTTATTTGGTTCAAATGAATAATTTATTGGTTTGGAATAAAGAATATAGAAATAATAAATTAATGATGGGAGATAAACCTCAAAAATCTTTTTTGAGGTTTATTTCTTTTGTAAAAAAAGATATAAAAAAAAATACAGGAATTTTTTCTTTTTTAAATTTAAAAATTTTAGATTTAGGTTCGGGTAATGGTAAAAATTCAATTTTTTTAGCAAAAAAAGGATGTGATGTTTTAGGCTTTGATTTTTCACAAGATGCCATTCTTTTAGCCAATAAACTAAAAGAAGAATCAAAAAAAGAAATTAAAATACAGGGTGGAAAAGTTGATTTTATAAATAACGCGATTGATTCTAAATTTAATATTTCTTCGGATACTTTTGATATTGCATTAGATGTTACATCGTCAAATTCATTAAACCAAAAGGGAAGAGAAATATATTTAAGTGAAACATATCGTGTTTTAAAAAAAGATGGGTATTTTTTTGCCAGAGGTCTTTTAAAAGATGGTGATAAAAATGCAAAATATTTACTCAAAAATTTTCACAGTAAAGAATACGATACTTATACAATACCGTCATTTGAGCTTTCAGAAAGAGTTTTTTCAAAAAATGATTTATTAAAATTTTACAGTTCAAAATTTAAAATATTAAAATTTGAAAAAGAAACTCATTATACAACCTACGACAATAAAAAATACAAAAGAAATTTCTGGATTTTATACATGAAAAAAATATAATTTTTTCTAAAATATGCTAAAATATTTTTATGATTCAATTTAAAGAAGCTAAACATATTCAGAGGTTGAAAAAACTTAGACAACAAAGCGAAGAAACTATGGTTGAGGTTTATGCAAATAAATATGGAATTAAATATATAGATTTATCTTTGATTCCTATAAATACAGATGCTTTAAGAATAATTCCAGAAGATAGGGCAAGGTTGGCTAAAATGGCAGTTTTTGACATGATAGGACGTAAGCTATCTGTTGCAGTGGCATCTCCATTGCCAGATTTAGTACAGGAAGAAACTGTTCGTTTAAAAGATAAAAAATACAAGGTTGAGTTATTTATGGTTTCAAAAAAGTCTTTAGAAAAGTCGTGGTCTAGATATGGAGATATATCTTATGCTGTTAAAACTGAAAAAGGAGTTATAGATATTTCATCAGCAGATATGGGAGATCTTTTAAAACAAATTGAAACTTTAAATGATGCAAAAAATATAATTACAGAAGCTATTCATTCCGTTAAGGCCTATAGAATTTCAAAAATTATAGAATTAATTTTATATTCAGCTTATGCATTAGAAGCATCTGATGTACATATAGAAACATCCAAAAAAAATACTAGAGTGCGTTTTCGTCTTGACGGTATTTTAACCACAGTAGTTACTTTTGATTTAGAAACTTATCATCGTATTTTATCTAGAATTAAACTTACAGCAGGTTTAAAAATAAATATTCGTAATAATGCCCAAGATGGTAGATTTACTATTAAAATGATGGAAAAAGATTTAGAAATTAGAACATCCACATTGCCAGATGCTTATGGAGAATCTATTGTGATGAGAATTTTAGATCCATCTTCTATCGCAGTACCACTTGAAGATTTAGGGATGTCAAAATATTTTTTAGAAATTCTTTTAAATTCAATAAAGAAACCGAACGGTATGATTATAAATACTGGACCTACTGGGTCTGGTAAATCCACCACACTTTTTGCTTTGTTAAAAAAAATTCTTTCCCCGACTATTAAAATTGTTACTATAGAAGACCCTATTGAATACCACATAAAAGGTATTACTCAAACACAAATTAATAAAGAAAAAGGTTATACTTTTTTAACAGGATTAAGGGCGGCACTTAGGCAAGATCCAGATGTATTAATGGTTGGTGAGATTAGGGATTCGGAAACAGCTTCTGTGGCTGTAAATTCTGCTTTAACTGGTCATCTAGTTTTTTCTACTCTTCATACGAATTCAGCGGCGGGTGCTTTTCCAAGATTTTTAGATTTAGGTATTGATCCAAAAATTTTATCCACTGCAATTGAAATTGTAATAGCTCAACGTTTAGTTAGAAAATTATGTCCACATTGTAAAAAGGTGGTAGATTTTACAATGAAGAAAAATCAGAAAAAAGAAGATAAAATAAAAAAAATTTTTGGTTCAATAGAAAATAAAGAAAAATATATAGACAAAAATCAAAAATATGATATTTATGAAGCTGTGGGTTGTGATAAATGTAATGGGGTTGGTTTTAAGGGTAGAGTCGCAGTAGTGGAAGCTATTTTAGTAGATAAACAGTTGGAAGAGCTATTAAAGACAAAACCAACTGAAAGGGAAATAGTTGCTAATACAAGACATCAGGGAATTTTAACATTAAAACAAGATGGAATTTTAAAAATTATTAAAGGGGAAACATCTTATGGTGAAATTAGTAGAGTTATAGAATTATAAAATTTTTAAAAGGTTTTTTGGGAAATCGGATTTTCCGAGTATATATTTAAAAAAGTTTTTTACTTTTTTTTTTTGTTTGTTATAATCATATTCAATGAAAAGATTTACTATAGTTAAAATAATTTTAATAACGTTTTTTGCAATTTTTTTTGCTTTTTTATTTTGGTATTTTTATGACCCAGTAACAGATAATACAAAAGATGAATTAGGAGAAAGTCCATCCTTTTTTTCTTTGATGCCTTTTGGAGATATGTTTACAGATGATGATGAAATAATTATTGATAATGAGTCAAGTGATACTAAGAATGATGACCTTCTTAAACCAGAAGAAAAAAAATATAAAATGCCAGCGTTAAGGCAAATTTCTAATACTCCATCTGCGGGAGCGTTTATACAACCGCTTTTAAGAACGGAAATTTTCGATTTAAATATTAATAGAAAGGGGGATAATATTTTAGAATTAGAAGAAAAACATTATGAAATAAGATATGTAGATATGAAAAACAATCATGTTTATCAAACTTATAATTTTACTCCAAAAGTTACTAGAATTTCTAATATAACTATACCAAAAATTTTTGAAGCAAAATTTTTTGATAAAGATAATTTTATAATTAGATATAATAATAATTTTAATATTTTAAAAACTTATGCTATTAATTTATCCGAAAAAACCGCAGAAGAAATAGAAAGTCAAAGTGAAGAAGAAAGAGCTTTTAGTGTTAATCAAAAAAAATTTCAGGGTATATTTCTATCAGATAACATAAAACAAATTAGTTTATTGGAAAATTCAAATCAATTATTTTATTTAGTTGATGATGTGCAAGGCATAAAAGGTTATACGAGTGACAGAAATGGTAATAATAAAAAAGAAGTTTTTAGTAATCCCATTGAAGAATTTAATATTAATTGGTATCATCCAGATAATATATTTCTATCCACAAAGGCATCTAAAGATGCAGATTCAGTATTTTTCAATTTAAATTTAAAAAATAACACAATGAGTTTAATTGATACTTCAATTGTGGGTGGTGTGGGATTACCAAATGATAATTTATCAAAAGTTTTGTATTCTGGTTTTGTTGATACTAACAACACAATAAAATTATTTACTATCGATACTATAAATAAAAGTAAATATGTATACGATTCAAAAACTTTAGTAGAGAAATGTGTATGGTCTAAGGATAATATTCATGTTTTCTGCGCTATTCCTAATTATTTAGATAAAAACCAGCCGGATTCGTGGTATAAAGGTAAAAATTATTTTTCAGATGAAGTTAGAAAAATAAATACAAAAAGTGGAAGTGAAGAATATATTTTTATTCCAGAAACGCAAGAAGAATTATTTGATATGATAGATTTAAAATTAGATTCAACTGAAAGATTTTTATATTTTAAAGATAAAAAAACAGATTTTTATTGGTCCATTGATTTAAAACAAATTCAAGATAAAAAATATTAAAATAGAATTTAACAAGCGTGAGAGTTTGCTGAGAGTTTGCTGAGAGTTTGCTGAGAGTTTTGAAATATTTGTTACGTAGCATGTTACGTAACAATGTTTTTTTTTAAAAAAATAACTATCGCTCCCTGCTAATTCTCAAAAGTAATCCCATAATCACAATTGCTGAAAATATAGCAGTTCCACCTTTTGATATAAAGGTAATGGGCATACCACTTAACGGTACCAAACTCATTGATGCCGAAATATTATAAAAAATAGGAAAAATAATCAAAGTTCCTAATCCAGCCATGGTCATTTTTTCGAATGAATTTTTTCTTTTTTTTGCACTTATAAAAATAAAAAAAGATAAGAAAAAAAATAATATTATAAGTATTACAGACCCCACAAAACCAACCTCTTCTGCGTATATTGGAAAAATACTATCTCCCAATGGTTCTGGAATTAATCCAGAATATTTTTGTAAAGACGCCCCATAACCTCTCCCTGTAATTTGCCCAGCTCCAATTGTATAAATCATCTGTTTATTATGATAACTAGCTTGTTCTATTTTATTTTGTGACAAAAAATTATCAATTCGATGTTGAGCATAGGGTACAAAATTATAAGCCAAAAATCCTATTGATATCCCACCAATAAGTGTTACAAGAAATAAATGCCAATTTTTATTTGCAGACAATAATAATATAATAAAATAAGCGAGTAATATTGACATCAGTGTTCCAAAGTCATGTATATATATAAAAAATGCAGATACGGGTAAAGTAAATATTGTTCCTAAAATTAAAAAATTTTTAAATTTTTTTAGTTTTTCACCCCGTGTGGCTATAACAGCAGAGAAAAAAATAATTAAAGAATATTTGAAAAATTCAGATGGTTGTATAGAAATAACACCCAAGTCTATCCATCTCATCGCCCCCTTATATTCTAAACCTATATTTGGAACTAAAACTAATAATTGAATTATTGCAGTTACAAAAAAAATATATACAGAATATTTTCGTAAACTTTGAGAAGAAAATGACTTTGTTTTAATTAAAAAGAAAAAAATTGCAAGTCCCAAAAAAATAGCAACAATTTGTTTTAAAAAAATAGAGGCAAAAAAATCAGTATTTTCTAGACCAGATAATGACGCAGAAAAAAAAATTATTATTCCTACAAAAATCATTATAAAAGTCATATATAAAATACCTTTATCTAGTTTTTTAAACATAATGAAATTATAGCATAACATTTTTTTCAAAATATTTTTTATAATACAAAAATAGTTTTGTAAAACAAAACATGTTAAAATACTTTCAATGTATTTGAAAAGCTTGTATATAAATGGTTTTAAATCTTTTGCTCAAAAAACTAATTTAGATTTTAAATCAAAAATCTCAGCCATTGTTGGTCCAAATGGTTCTGGTAAATCAAATGTTGCAGAAGCTTTCCGTTTTGTTTTGGGTGAACAAAGTATGAAAAATATGAGAGGAAAAAGGGGTGAGGATTTAATTTTTACGGGAAAAAAAGGACAAATGAATAGGGGATCTGTAAAAGTAATTTTTGACAATTCAGATAAAACTTTAAATATTGATTATGATGAAGTTGTAATTGAAAGGGTCGTTTTTAGGGACGGAAACAATGAATATTTAATAAACGGGTCTAAAGTAAGAGCAAAAGATGTTATAGAACTATTAGGCGGTGCCAATATAGGTTCTACAGGGCACCACATCATTTCTCAGGGGGAAGCGGATAAAATATTAGCTATTTCACCAAAAGATAGAAAAATTGTAATAGAAGAAGCTTTGGGGCTTAAAGCATTCGTATTACGAAAATCAGAAGCTGAAAGGAAACTTCAAAAGACAGAAGAAAACATAAAAGAAGCTAAAACAAGGGAAAAAGTTAATGCTCCGCGTATTCGTTTTTTAGAGAAAGAAGTTGAAAAGATTAAAAAAGCAAAAGAAATGAGAGAAGAATTAAAACATCTTTATTCTTTGTTTTTTTCAAATAAAGTTCAGGTTAAAAATCAAATTAAAGATGTAGAAGAAAAACTTTTTAAACAAAATAAGGATAGGGAAGAAATTGTAGAAAAGATAAATTTAAGAAAAAAAGAACTTAAAGAAAATGAAAATTTAAATAAAAACGAATCAGATTCAGATAAGAGTAAAAAAATAGAAAAAATAAATTTTGAAAAAAATGAAGTAGAACAAAAAAAAAATATTTTACAAAAAAATTTTATTAGAAATGAATTATTTGTGGAAACCGAAGAAAGAAAAAGGGAAATATTTTTAAATCAAAAAGATAGGGTAGAAGAAAATTTAAAAAAATATAATTTTAATTTAGAATC
>JAGLGQ010000109.1 GCA_023143935.1 Minisyncoccota bacterium | reverse complement strand
GAACCAGAATAATCAAATTCACCAGCTTGTCCTATTTTCAAACCTCCACTTCCTAATATTAAAATTTTTTTTATTTTTTTCATAATAATTTAATAAATTTATCAAACAAAAACTCAGTGTCGTCAGGACCAGCCATTGCTTCTGGGTGAAATTGGACCGCAAAAAATGGTTTTGTTTTATGTTTTATTCCTTCATTTGTTCCATCATTTGCATTTTTAAACCATATTTTCCATTGAGAATTTAAAGTTTTATCGTCAATGGCATAACCGTGATTTTGACTTGTAATATAGCATTTGTTAGTTTCAGTGTCTGTGCAGGGTTGATTATGAGAACGATGACCATATTTTAATTTATACGTATTAGCTCCAGAAGCAAGTGCTAATAATTGAGAACCAAGACAAATACCAAATATTGGTTTGTTTTGTTTTAAGGCAACTTTTAAATATTCAATGGTAGCTTTGCAAAATTTTGGATCTCCTGGACCGTTGGAAATAAATAACCCATCATAATTTTCTTTAGTAAAATCATAATCCCACGGCACAGCTTTTACTTCTATTCCGCGTTTAAGAAAATTTCTAATAATATTATTTTTTACTCCGCAATCTACTAATAAACAACGACATTTAATGTCGTTGTTTTGGGGGGTATATATTATAGTTTTTTTTGTGCTAACTTTAGCAACTTGATTTTCTTTTTCTGGATTATATTGTTCTATTTTTTTTTCATCAATTATAATTTTTCCAAGCATTACTCCAGATTCTCTTAATTTTTTTGTTAAAGCTCTAGTGTCAATTCCGTAAATTGCTGGAATATTGTGTTCTCTTAACCATTGTCCTAAAGATTTTTTTGCATTCCAGTGTGAATATTCGTTGGAATAATCTGAAATAATAAAACCCTTAATATGAATTTTGTCTGATTCAAAAAATTTCTTAATATTGTATTCGTCAATTTCGTTATTTGGTACACCATAATTTCCAACCATTGGAGTAGTGAGAGTTAAAATTTGTCCTGTATATGATGGGTCCGATAAAGTTTCGGGGTAGCCAACCATTCCTGTATTAAAAACAACCTCACCTGAGGTTGAAATATTAGAACCAAATGAATAACCAAAAAATTCTGTACCGTCTTCTAAAATTAGTTTTGCTTTTAATTTCGCATTTTGGCTCATTAAAATTATATTATATCTTATTTTTTGTTATTTTTCAAATTTTCTAATTTATTTGTGACTAATTTATAAGCTTTTGAACTTAAACGCGATTTAGAAAAAATATTTTCTAAATCTTTTTTTGTTTCTGATTGTTGAGCTATTACTAAAGATAATTTATCCCATTTTCTATATAATTTTGCTCTAATTTTATTGTCTCCAATTAAAAGCGTATAATATTTTAAAATATCATCAAGTGTGTTAATTTTTTCTATTAGTTTAGAAGATGTTGTCCCCCATAATTTTAATTTTTTTTCAGGGTTTCCTTGATTTTTTTGAAGTTCAAAAAAATGATTATCTCTTGCTATTCTACATCGTCGAATTTTTCTTTTTAATTCAGTTTCGGGAGATTTTTTTATTTCTAAATGTATTGACATAATATTATATATTATTATATAATTATAATATATATTTTTTTTGTGTCAATTACTTAAGTTTTTTGTCAATTTTAATAATTTGCATTGGGCAAACTTTTTCCGCTTCTTTGTTATCATTAAATTCATCAATATCTGCTTCGGCTACAATATAATCTCCTTTTTCTTTTCCTCCTATTAAATCAGCTAATCCATCTTTATCGTTCATTTTCCATCTATTTTTTGCATACATCACACAAGAACCACAACCAATGCAGTTTTTTCTTTGATGTGAAATTTTAAATTTTTTTACTCCCATTTTTTAAATAGTATATCATAAATATTATTTTCAATTTAAATTTTTTATTTTTTGTATATATTTTTATTTATTTAAACTTTTTTTTACTTTATTAAAAATATCAGAAAAAGTTATTTTATCTTCTAAAAAATCTTTTACTGCTTTTTCGTTGGCTAAATTAAATTCTCGGCATTTGTTTTGTAAAATGGCTTTTTTTGCCAATTCTATACTTGGAAATCTTTTTTTATCTACTGGAAAAAAGTTTAGAGGTGAAATATCAAAAATATTTAATCTGGAATAAGGTAAATGTTTTCTTTCTGGATATGATAATGCGATTGCTATTGGTAATTTCATATCGGGAGGAGACATCTGAGCAATAACGGATCCGTCTTTAAATTGAACGGCGGAATGAATAATGGCTTCGGGATGAATTACTACTTCTATTTGCTCTGGCTTTACATCAAACAATACACAAACTTCTATAAACTCTAGCGCTTTATTTATTAATGTTGCAGAGTCTACTGTAATTTTTTGCCCCATTTTCCATTTTGGGTGATTTAAAACTTTAGATTTATCTACATTTTTTAATTTTTCTAATGTCCATTTTTTTGCATCTAAAAAAGGCCCCCCACTACAGGTAAGAAATATTTTTTCTATTTCTGATTTATTTTCACCTTTTAAACATTGCCATATTGCGGAATGTTCACTGTCTAATGGTCTTATTTCTGCATTATGTTTTTTAGCAAAATCCATAATTTTTTTTCCTTCACATACTAAAACTTCCTTTGTGGCTATACATAAAATTTTTCCTTTTTTTAAAATATCATAAGCCGCTTTTGTGCCAACTTCGCCGACAACAGATAAAATAAAAATATCTGCATCTACAGATGAAGCTTCTATTAAATCAGTGGTAGCTATTTTTGGTTTATATTTTTCAATTTGTTTTTTAAAAAGTTTTTTGTTATTACCGCCATAAGCTAAGGCTACTACATTAAAACCAAGGGTATCAATAACCTCTAAGGCTTGTGTGCCGACAGAACCCGTAGATCCTAAGACTGCTATTTTTTTTAACATGTAAACATTATAACATTTGACTAAATTTTGTTAAAATAGCAATATATGAAAACACTAAAACACATAACGGATGTTGGGTCATCTGAAGGGAATGGGGTTGATTCAACCACAAGAATAGAAAAACAGTATGAAAGATTGGGAATGGTTTCACATGTAATATCTGCAGGGCATTCGCCATTGAATGTTGCTTTTGCGGGTTGTACTGATTTATCAGAAAATGCAAAAAAGAATACTAAAAAAATTCTAAAAACATTAAATATTAAAGAAATTTTACCTGTGCCAGTAGCTTTAAATAGTGCTCCGAGAAATAAAAAAGGTTCTCAAGATGATGGAAAAGAAGATTATATTTATAGGGTGCAATTAAAAAATAAAGAAGTGTTTTTAATATACGGACCAGAAGTTTTAAGGTGGGTTTTAGAATTTCATAATGAAAATGATATTGAAAAAGTGGAAAAAATAATTTCTATAAATAATTTAATTCCTGACACATCTAAAGGTTCTCAATTTAGATCAGCAGAACATTTACCAATAGCACATTTTTTAGAATCTAAAAATATTTTAGATAATTATTCTGAAAGAGAAAAACTAGATATATCAAAAATAGAAAAAATGTTTTCTGATAAAAAAAATGTTTTGGTTGTAGCTCCTCCTGATGAATACGGTAATGGAAGATTAATTCTTGATAAAAAACTTTTGGAAAAGATTTTGAAAAAAAAGAAAATTATAATTCCAGAAATTAC
>JAGLGQ010000108.1 GCA_023143935.1 Minisyncoccota bacterium | reverse complement strand
TGGAGAAAGATGTAGTAAAATTATATGGTAATTAAGTTATTGGTTAATATATACTAAAAAAATCCTTTTAATCTATTAGAATAATTACTTTCTCTAATTTTTTCGTGAGCTTTTGCTTCAATTTGTCTAATTCTTTCTCTTGTTACCCCAAACTCTTTTCCAACTTCTTCTAAAGTATGAAAAACTCCCCCATCAAGACCATGTCTCATTATTAAAATTCTTCTTTCTTTTTCTGGTAAAGTGTCTAAAACACAATCAATTTCCTCAGCTAAAATTCTTTTATTAGTATCCTCTTCTGGTGAAGCTACCACATCTCCCGACACAGAATTATCATCAGAAATAAAATCAGAAAGTGTAGATTTACTACCGTCATCAGAACTACCAATTGGAGTCTCTAAAGAAACAATTCCCTGATCTATTTGCATTATATTATAAACCTTATCTACAGGAAGCTCCATTTCCACAGAAATCTCTTCTGGTTCGGGCGGTCTCCCTAAATCTTTTGTAAGATTTCTAAAAACTTGCTTATATTTTGTAATAGTTTCAACCATATGTACAGGCACCCTAATAGTTTTTGATTGATCCGCCAAAGCCCTAGTTACAGCTTGCCTAATCCACCATGTTGCATATGTAGAAAACTTATACCCCCTAGTCCAATCAAATTTATCAACCGCCTTATACAAACCAATATTTCCCTCCTGTATTAAATCAAGTAATGTTAAATTAGGGGACTTTGTTGCATATTTTTTTGCAATAGACACAACCAATCTCAAATTTGAACGAGCAAGCTTTTTCTTTGACTCATCATCACCTTTTTCAATAGCTTTGGCTAATTCCACTTCTTCCAGAGCAGAAATCAATCCATATTGACCAATTTCTTTTAAATAAATCTGCACAGAATCATATTTTTTATCTTTATTATTTAAAACCACATTATCTGTCGCAGAATCAATATCTAAAAAACCACCAGAATCAACATCTTCAAAAATTAAATCATCTTCTTCTTTGTCAATATCAGAATCTTCTAAATTAACATCCATTTCACCCTCATCCAAAACCCCGACTAATTCCTCCTCTAATAAAACATCACTTTTCCCCTCCTCCGTCACTATTTTACTATCAGAAACAACATCAATTTTTTTTATTTTCTCCTTTTTTTTTCCCTTTTTTACAATTTTTTTAACTACTTTTTTGGGAATTATTTTTTTTATTTTTTTTTTAACTGGCATCTTTTATTTTATTATTTAATTTTTGAATTTCCCCTAAAATACTTTGTTTTTTATCATCTGACTCTGCATTAGAAAACTCTTTCTGTAAATTAGCAATTTCTTCTTTTAGTGAATTTTCTTTTAATCTTATATAATCAGATTCTAAATCAAAAATTAAAGATTCTTTATTTTTTTGATTATATACAGATTCAACTTCAATCACCAACTCATCAACATAACTTTTATCTAATGCTAAAATTTTATTTAAAAAATCTTTATTAGAAAACTCTTCTATCTTTTTTAAAATAATATCAAGATTAATATCCCAATTATTTTTTTCTAAACTTTTCTGCCAGAAATATATGGCAGTTAAATGTTTCAATATTCTCTTTTTTATCTGATTTATTATATTGTTTTTTGAAAAAATATCAAGTTTTTTTTCTGTTTTATTTATTACATCATTTTGAATTTTTTCTTTCAAACTAATATTAATCTCTCTTGTTCTCTTTTTCTCAAGTACTTTTAATTCATCTAATACTTCTGCTTTTTCAACATCGAAAGCCTGACAAACTTTAGATACATATGCCCCTTTTTCTATCGGACTTTGAATCTCAATTAAAAAAGGATATATCTTTTCCTGCATCTCTTTATTTTTTTGTTTTATATTATTATTACTTAAAGAAATTTTATTTATAAAAAAATCAATTATATTTTTAGAATCAGTTACTATTTGTTTCCATTTTATCTCATCCTCCAAAATCATATCTGCTGGATCCAACCCTTTCGGTATATCTAAAATTTTTACATCAAAATCTTCTTTTAAAGCCATTTTAAAACCTCGAAAAGAAGCCTCTATTCCAGCCGAATCAGAATCAAACGCAAAAATTAAATTTTTACTAAATCTACCTAAATTTTTTAAATGTTTTTCAGTCAAACTAGTTCCAGATGTTGCAATTGTATTTTCAAATCCAACTTTATGAGACATAATTAAATCCATCTGCCCTTCAACTAAAATAAAATAACCCCTTTTTCTCCCTTCTGTTTTTGCAAAATTTAATCCATATAAAATATTTGATTTATCATAAAATAAAGTTTCTGGCGAATTCAAATATTTTGCTGTATCTTTTACTCCAGAAAAATCTCTACCAGAAAAAGCCACAACATTACCATCAATATCAAAAATAGGAAAAATAATCCTATTTCTAAATCGGTCATACACATTTCCATTTTCATTCTTCTTTACCAATCCAACTTTTTCTAAATCTTCAATAGAAAAATTTTTTTGTATTAAAAATTCCTGTAACAAATGCCAATCATTTTTTGCAAAACCTAATTTAAATTTTTTTGCTGTTTCTTCATCAACCCCCCTTTTTTTTAAATATTTTTTTACCTTTTCGTTTTGCAATAAATTAATTTGAAAAAATTTTGTAGCTTCTTCTAAAATTCCCAATAATTTTAATTTTTCTTGATTCTGTTTTTCTTTAAGTTCTTTATCAATAGGTTTTCTTTCTGTAATAGTTACTCCAGTCCTATCGGCAAGTTTTTTTAACGCCGTAGGAAAATCTACTCCATCCATTTTTTGAACAAAAGAAAAAATATCTCCAGATTCACCACAACCAAAACATTTATAAATACCCCTACTTGGAGAAATATTGAAAGACGGCGATTTTTCATTATGAAAAGGACATAATGCAGTAAAACCAGAACCCGCTTTTTTAATATTTATATATTCAGAAATCACTTCTTCTATAGATAGTCTACTTTTAATTTCATCTGTTTCATTCATCAACCCTATTTTAACCTGTAAAATTAAATTTACAAAATTATTGGGGTTTAAAAAAACAAAAAAAATGTTATTATTACGTTTAATTTTATAAATTTTTTTAAAAAATATGAACGACGACAAACAAACAAAAAAAATAAATTTTCTTTCAGAAACTTTATCCATATTAAAAATCTTTATCTTTGCATTAATTTTAATTATTCCTGTAAAATATTTTCTGATTGAACCTTTTCTTGTAAGTGGAGCTTCTATGGAACCTAATTTCTATACAGCAAATTATTTAATTATAAACAAATTAAAAACTAAAACATCAGAAATAAAAAGAGGAGATGTTTTGGTTTTTGTCCCCCCCCAAGAAAGAGATAATACCTTATGGAAATATTCTGTATATTTTGACCCTCGAAAAAAATATATAAAAAGAGTTGTTGGTTTACCAAAAGAAACTATAAAAATAGAAAATAATAAATTTTATATAAAAAAAGAAGGAGAAGAAAAATTTACTAAATTAAACGAACCTTATATCAAAAACGATGGTTACACTAACGACCAAGAATTAATTTTAAAAAATGATGAATATTTTATGGGTGGAGATAATAGATTACAATCAAAAGATTCTAGAGTTTTTGGTCCAATCAAAAAGTCTGATATAATGGGAGAACCTATTATTAGATTTTTACCTTTTAATAAAATGGGTTTTTATCCAGAAAAATACAATCACAATAACTAATAAATTATGCAAATTAACGACCTTAAAAAAAAGAAAAAAAACATTAACCACATATCTGATTATATTTCTGACCATTTTGGTTTTGATTATCTTGCTGTGGAAGAAAAAATATTTTCAAAAAATCTCCTAATTGAAGATGAAAAAATTAAAGTTTTAAAATTTTCACAAAAACAAAAAAAGAAAGAAAAAATACCCATGAAAATGTTTTTTTATAAAAAACCAATTTTAAAATCCAGAGTTAAAAATTTTAATGCCGCTTTAGGATTAGATATTATAAATATAAATTCTGCAATAGCAGAAGCAGCTATTATAAAAACTGCTTTATCTATTTTAAAAGAAGAAGGATATACCAATTTTCAAATTGTTTTAAATGCAATTGGAGACAAAGAATCTCAACAAAATTGGCAAAAGGCATTATCTGCATTTTATAGAGAAAACAAAGATAAACTAAAAAAAATAGAACAAAAAAAAATAACAAAAGAACCTTTATCTATATTATTTGCTAATAAAGAATATCTCAATACTTTAAATGCAGAAGCCCCCTCATCTCTAGAATTTTTATCAGATAAAAACATACAACATTTTCAAGAAGTCATAGAATTTTTAGAAAATTTCAAAATAAATTATACTGTAGATGAAAAATTAGTAGGTGAAAAATTATTGTTTTCAAAAACAATTTTTAAAATATTTGCAGAACACCCTAAAACAAAAAAAAGGGAAGAAGTTGCGTTTGGTGGTAGGTATGATGAGATAGCTGCTAAAACTGTACACAAAAGACAATTTTCAGCCATAGGATTAACTTTACATTTTCAAAAAAAAGTAAAACAAAAAATAAAATTAAAAGAAAAAAAAGTTAACATTCATCTACTTAAAATAGGTTCAACTGCCAAATTAAAATATTTAGATATAATCGATACCTTTAAAAATTTAAAAGTGCCCATTCGTTACGATATAGAAGAAGAAAAAATATCTAAACAAATACAAAAAGCAGAAAAAGACAAAGCTGACTATACACTTATTATGGGAGAAATTGAAGCAAAACAAGATAAAGTATTAATCAGAAAAATGAAAGATTCTTCTCAAATTGAAGTTTCGACTGATGATCTTGAAAAATATATTAAAAAATTTATTAAATAAATTTTTAAAAAACCACAAAACGGTTTTTTTTTAAATACCAATTCTTATAACACATTCCATAAAATGTATTATTTTTTAAATATTTTCATAAGAAAACTTATAACTAAAAAAATGACAAACAACGCAAGAATATAAGGAAAAAGCCAGAAAAAAAGACTAATTATTATTATTAAAATTATTAAAAACACTGCTACTGGTAAAATTAAAGAAAACAATCCCCTTGCGAAAAGTATAGATTTTATTTGAGAAAACAAATCTTCTGCATTAGAATTAAATTTTTCTTTATTTTTATTAAAATTTCCATTACTGGAATTAAAATTTTTCTTATCTTTATTAAAATTCTCATTTAAAACCTCAGGTTCTATAAATTCTTTTTTAGTCATAATATTTTATATTAATTTATTTAAATAATCTCCCAAATTTCCAATTTTTACCCTCTCTTGTTTCATTGAATCTCTTTCTCGTACCGTTACAGAATTATCTTCTTTTGATTCATAATCATATGTCACACAAAATGGAGTCCCTATTTCATCTTGTTTTCTATATCTTTTTCCAACTGTAGCAGTATCTGAAAATACGCAATTATATTTTTCAGATAATTCTTCATAAATCTTATAAGCTTCTTCTTTTAACCCATCTTTCTTTACAAGTGGTAAAATTGCAACTTTTACTGGAGCTAATTTCGAAAGTAATCGCAAAACTCTTCTTTCCTCATCATCAATTTTTTCTTTATCATATGCCTCAGAAAGCACAGCCAAAAACACTCTCCCCATACCCATTGAAGTTTCTAACACCCAAGGAATAAACTTCTCTCCGTTATCATTAAAACTCAAATCTACTCCAGAAAACTTTGAGTGTTGAGATAAATCATAATCTGTACGGTCATGAATACCCTCCATCTCATCAAAACCATATGTCGGAAAATTATATTCAATGTCCCAAGCATCTGAAGCATAAAACACCAAATTTTTATGCTGTGACCACAACAAATTTTTTACAGATAATCCTAAATCTAAATACCACTGCCATCTCTCTTTTTTGATTTTTTCATATGGTTCCTTATTTTCTTCTGGGCGTACAAAAAATTGTGTATCAGCCTGCTCAAACTCACGAGTTCTAAACAAAAAATTTCGCGGAGAAATTTCATTCCTAAAAGCTTTTCCAATTTGAGCAATACCAAAAGGTATTTTGGGATGCATAGAATCTACTACATTTTTGTAATTTAAATAAATTCCCTGACACGCTTCTCCTGGAAGATATACCGGTTTATCTCCCTTAGATGTAAAATCCCCAAGATTAGATTTTACCAAAAGATTAAAATTTTTTGCTTCAGAAAAATTAGAACCCCCACACTTTTTACATTTTATTTTTCCAATATTTGCAAAAAATAATTCATTTATTTCCTTTTCGCTCATTTTTTCATCTGCATCTATTCCAATATTCTCTAATTCTTTATCTACTCTTATCCTACTATTACAATCTTTGCATTCAGCCATTGGATCAGAAAATCCAGATGTATGTCCCGAAGCATCCCAAACTCGTGGGTCTTTAAACATGGCGGAATCAAGACCAAAATAATTCATCTTTTTTTGCACATTTGCTTTCCACCAATCTTTTTTTATATTATTCAAAAGCTCCACACCCAAAGGTCCAAAATCATACACACCAGCAAGTCCTCCATAAATCTCAGAAGATTGAAATACAAATCCTTTTTCTTTAGCAAAAGAAATTATTTCATCTATATTTTTTTCTTCATTTTTCATATAATAATCATTATTTTATCATAAAGATAAAAAACATCTACTAAAATATAC
>JAGLGQ010000107.1 GCA_023143935.1 Minisyncoccota bacterium | reverse complement strand
CCATCCCTAAATTCTTTCCAAAAATCAATAGAATCCTGCATAATTGGTCCTATAATTTCAGCTATATAATCATAAATTGGTTTAAAATAATTAACCCATATTTCACTTAAAATTTCCATAACATACCCTAAATTACCAGTCGTTGAATCAGATTCCATAAATGCCCTTAAATTAAAACCCAAAAAAGAAAGTACCAAAATAACACCAAAAATAATAATAATCCATTTTAATATCCAACCCTCCTCTGTTTTAATTTTATTTAAATTCATATTAATCAATATATTGATTTAAACTCTCCATAAAAGCATTCCAAATTTCTAAAATTTTTTCCCATATCTCCTGAGGATCTAAATTAAAATAAGCTAAAACAAATATCACAGCTACAATAACAATAATTTCCTTTATAAAACCTTTTTCACTATTCATAATAATAATTATAACAAAAACTTATTAAATTTCCACAACTTTTTTTTCCTCAAATTCTGATCTAACTTGAAAAATAACATCAAAAATTAATTTAACTCTAGCGAATAATTCCCTCACATAAGTTCTAAAAGCTTGATAAATGGGTGGATTTTTAGCAATATACGCCCTAGCCTCAATATCATTTAAACTTGCTATAAATAAAGCCCTTTGAATATGAAATTGTTGAGATACAATTATAAAATCATTTTCACCAAAAACTTCTTTAACTCTAATAACGGAATCCCATGTTCTAAATCCTTTATAATCTAACAAAATTTTATTTTCACTAACTCCCCTTTTTAACAAATCCTCTTTCATTTTTTCTGGTTCATTATATAACCCATCTTTTGCCCCAGACAATAACAAATAATCTACTTTATTGTTTTGTATTAATTCATTAGCTGCTTCAATTCTAAAATGATAAAATAAATTATAATCATCTCCGGAAACATACTTGCTAGTACCCAACACCAAAGCCATCTTTTTATAAGGAACATTTTCTATATCCGAATAACTCTTACCATAACTAACAAAAAATACGGATAAACTTGAAAATAAAATTAAAGCAAAAATAACAAAACCCATTAATAAAAATAATTTTCGTAAAAAAAGATATAATTTCATTTTAATTTATAAAAAATCTAACTATAGAAACTACAGCAATAGCTGCCCAAAAAACCTCCAAAAAGAAATTAGACCAATTTCTATCATTAAAAACTCTCATTCCAATTAAAAATGCTCCCAACAAATTTAAAATAGGGTAAATAATATTATCAGAAGTTAAATATCCCAAAGAATTTAATGCATACGCAACCACAATCAAAATTGATCCAGCCCAACCAACTAATTTCATCTCTAAACTTTTTTTCTCATTATTATCCATAATTAATATATATTGTACCAAAATTTCTTAAAATATTCACACATAATTACATCTTATCTACTGTTTCTATTCCCAAAAGATATAGACCATTTTTTATTGTTTGAGCAAAAGATTTTACTAAAACTAAATTATAAAAATAATCTTCATTGTTTTTATCTAAAATCTTCGTATTTCCATAAAAAAAATTAAATTCAGAAGCTAATTCATATAAATAATTTGCAATATAATGTGATGAATAAAATTTAAGAGATTTTTTAATTTCTTCTGGAAAACGATATATTAATTTTTCTAAACCAGAAATATTACCCTTTCTAACACTAATATCTAAATTTATTTCCTCCACTTTTTTTAAAATAGAATTTGCACGAACATATGAATATTGTAAATACGGCCCCGAATTACCAGCAAAATCTAACGCTTTTTTTTCATCATAAACAATATCTTTTCCGGCAGAAACTTTTAAAATAGAATATTTTATTCCCGCAATTGCTATTTTTTTAGAAATCTCTTTTACACTTTCTTCGTCAATTTCTCTATCTTTCATTTTATCTATAATACTTTCAATGGCTGAATTTATCCACTCTTGAGCTCTTATAATTTTTCCTTCTCTTGAAGACATCTTTCCTGAAGACAATTTAAGCTTACCATGTGCAAGATGTACAGTCTTTTCTTCCCACTCTGAATTTATCATCCCCCCTGCTTTTTGTACAATTTCAAAATATTGTTCTTGTTCAGAACCAGTAACCGTCATTGAAATATCTGGATTATATTTTTCCCATTTTTTATAAAATAATCCAATATCCTTTGCTTCATATGTCGGTAATCCCTCAGAATTTATAAAAACCCTGTCATGTAAACCATACTTAGAACCTTCAAAAATTATCGCTCCATTTGATTTTTTAAATATTTTTCCAATATTCTCCTCCACAATTCTTTGTCCATCTTTAAAAGTCTCACTTTCTAAAAAATAATAATCAAATTTAGACCCCAAAAGCTTATAAATAGTCTCTAAATATTCCAAAGACCATTTACAACCCAAATCATAAATTTTATTTTGTTCATCATCTTCCCTTGTATATATATTTTTATTTATTTTTAAAATATTATTTTTAACATCTTCATTTTCAGAAAAATTCTTTTCTCCAAACACATAACATTGACCTAAAAATTTTTGTTTTTCAAACGGAATTTTATTTTTTGGTAATTCTTCTCCTATATTTTTAATTCCCCAAATAGCTTTTGCAATATGAAGTCCAACATCCCCCTGAAAAGTTATATTTTTTGTATCTGCATCAGAAAATCCAGCAATCCTATAAATAGATTCCCCGATAGCATTAGTCATTAAATGCCCCGCATGTATCTCTTTAAATAAATTTGGATCTGTATGTTCAGCTAAAAATACTTTACCTCTCAAAATTTGATTTTTTCCCCAATTTTCTTTTTTTTCAAAAATTTCTTTTAAAGAAAATTGATAAAATTTCTTAGACAAATAAAAATTTATAAATCCAGATCCAGCAATTTCTATTTTTTCTATATATTCATGATTTGAAATATAAGCTTTTATTTGTTCCGCAAGCTCTCTTGGATTTTTATTTTCTTTTTTAGCTAAAATCATGGCTATATTACAAGTATAATCTCCATGATCTAAAATATCTGGATGAACAATTTCAATATTTTTCAAAAAACCTATATCTATTTTTTTTAAAGATTCTTTAATTAAATTTTCTATTTCTAATTTTATATCCATATTATTTTTTAATTTTCCTTAATTATCATTATCATAAAATAAATTTTTAATACAATATAACTATTTTAACATAAAAACAAAAAAACTAATTAAAATGATTTTAATTAGTTTTTTATCTATTAATTTTAAACTTAATCTTGTTGAATAATAGATTCAAATATTATTTTCGGAGACTGATTTTTGTTCATAATTAAATTAGCTCTGCCTTCTATCGATGGCAAAACCAGATCTTGTAATTCATCAAATGATAAATAACTACCCCCAAATACCCCATCAAACCACCCAGGTATCCAATTCGGGATACCCCGCCTACACATATAATTAACTAATGACCTAGCTTCATGATTTTGACCAATAGCATCATGTGCCAAACCACACATATCACTATCATTCAATCTCTTTCCAAAAATTTCTATTAACACAAAATTTCTTATATCATCTTGATAGCCTGGTGAGTAAATATGACTTAATGATATTAAAGCCCCAAAAGGATAAGCTACAACATCAACCTTATCTTTTTCTGTCCTATTTTTTGCAGCATCTATAGCTGGAATTAAATCATTATCTCTAATATTTAAAATTCCATCCCGCCAATCATATTCAACCACTTCTAAATTACACCCCTCTACATATCCATTATTTTTAAAATATTCCTTAATTTGTCTTAAACCGGCCTGATTTTCCCCAAACGCCCCTGGCACAATTAAAATTGGAAATTTTTCCTGTTCATTACAAACAATATCTCTTTCTGTTAATTTTAATCTGATTTCCGTTTTTTCCTCAACATTTATAGTTACGATTTCAATATCTGAACTAAGAACTTTTATCTTATCTGGAATTGTCTTATGTTTCATAAGAGCCTCCCCAATTATAAAATAATTTCCAACTTCTAAAATATCAAAAATTTGTACTATTTTTCTTCTATCTCCAGGTTGTTCTACGGGTTTTTCAACTGTATAAATTAAATCCGTAAGATTTTCATCAGAATAAACATTTACAATATATTTTTCTGGTTCATATTTTCTATTTCTAAATTTAGGATCAACAAACATTCTAACAATCAAATCACTCTTTTCTAATACAACCTTCTCTAATACATTGAATTCATTTGATTCTCCTAAATAATATCCCTCTTGATCTTCCGCTAAAATAATAACGCCTTCCATGGACTCACTAATTATTATATTTCCCACCCAAGTATTTTCGCCTTTTTTTATTGTTATAATCTCTGGAATAATTTTATCTCCACTCGAAAAATTTGTCATTAAATTTATATTAATATCTTCACTTAATATTCTATTTAAAGTAATAGAAAGTTCTTGTTCTTCACCCTCCTTAATTTCATCTAACATTGAAAATATTACTGAAAGCTCTTCAAATACATCAAATGTATTTGAATTTCCCAAAACATTTCCATTTTCTGTTTCCGCTAAAATTACAACATCTGTTTGAACTTCAAAAATAGCCACCTCACCAACCCACTCACTTTCTCCAGCTAAAATATGAATAGCTAAAGGATCTATTTGGTCATATGTTCCAAAATTTGTTTTTAAATTTAGAACCACATCTTCATTCATGACCCTATTTAAAGTTACCGTTAAAGGCTGTATTTCCCCCACCACTGTATCACTTAAATCTGACAAGCCCACAGTCAAAACCGACAATACTTCAAACCCATTAGATGTATCATAATTCTCTGCTGTAACTGTAAC
>JAGLGQ010000106.1 GCA_023143935.1 Minisyncoccota bacterium | reverse complement strand
ATAAAAAAAAAGGATTAAAATATGATATATTCTCTAAAAATATCCAAAAAATAAAAAGTATAATTAAAATCGTATTCGTTTCAATAGAAAATATACCATTTAATTCCAATGCAACAACGAATAAACCAATATATGCAGGTAAAAATGCACTCTCTACCGGTTTAATGGATTTAATTTTTAAATTCCAATTTGATGGTAATATTTTTTTTGTAAGAAATAATACAAACCACGCAAAAATAATTACAATAATAATATAAAAAATATTTTTTATAATTAAGGGCATTTCAACAAATATTTGTAAAGTGCTAAAATATGGAATATCTGGATTATTTTTTAATACAAAAAATAATAATATCCCAGAAAAAGAACTTGCTGATAATAAAATCTTAATTAATCTTTCTTTTGTAATTCTCATTTTGTTTATTTTTAACGATAATTTAATTATATTAATTAATAATTAGTTTAACGACTTTTCGGTCGGTGGAAAATGCGAAGCATTTTCCACCTTTTTAAACCTTTTTACCTTCTGAGTTAAACCTTCTTTCCAACTTTTTTAACTTTCCACCCATCAAGGATTTTATTTTTTGTTTTCATAATAATTATAAGATAGATGCTTTAATTATGGATTCAATTGTAAAATCATTTTCTATTTTAAGCAAACTCTCAACATTTAAATTTAAATTAAATATTTGTATAAATTTTTTATCACCCCCAACTTTTTCAACATTTTCAATAATATCTATGCCTAAATCAGTTAATTCTATAACATGAAAAGCTTCTCCTCCCATATAATTACCACCGTTTGCAAAAAAGACAAAATTTTTATTTTGTAAATATTTTAGAGCGTTATATAAATCCGTATCTGAATACTTATCAACTAATTCATTTTTTTTATTTTCTTTATTTTTTAAAATAATACCTTTATCATGATCATTTGTAAAAAAATCAAAAGTTTGTTTTTGTAATTCTTGATATTTTTTCGTCTTCAAAACATAGAAATACAAAAGTATTTCTCCTGCTATATTTTGAATTGTTTTATGTTTTGTTTTCATAATAATTTAAAAACAAAATACTTTACTTAAAATATAACCAATAAAAACTAATAAACCTCCAGAATAAATTACTCCAAAAATAACAGGAATTATTTTTTCAATATGAGAAAATGGAAAATATTTTTTTTTATCTTTCCCTTCACCCAACATCTCCCACTCATCTTTATATGGCTGACTTGGTAACTGTTTTTCCATTTCATGCAAAACATTAAATTTTCCAGTATTTAATTGTTTATACGAATTTATTAAATACCAAAAAATAATTGAAAATATTACTCCCAAAACACTTAAAAACAACAATATTAAAATAATCAAAAAACTGCTTATTTCAGAATTAATTAAAAAACCTGCAGATATAAAAATTCCAGAATTCAATGTGTAAAAATATTTATTTACATTTTCTCTCCTATCACTAATTTTTTCAGCAGCAGCCAAATATAATTCATATTGTTTCAAAAAATGATCTTGATATTTTTCTCCATATTCTTTTTTTATTTTATCTATCTCCATGAATTAATTGTTTTAAAATTGGCCATGTCCATTTATAGAGTTTATCTGACGTTTTTGCATTTATTGGTTTCTTATTGCCACCATCAGTATATCCTGCCAATAAAAAATAGGGTTTATTTTCTTCCCGTGCCATTTCCAGCTCTATGGCAATACCATTTGCAATATTCGTATTTTTTCCACACATAACTATCACAATATCAGAACTTCTAATTCTCATCCTTGCTTTTTCTCTCCAATCTGAACTTGCTTCTTTTATTGACCAGTCTGAAATTTCAAACGGAGAATCAGAATTTTTTGCTTGTGCAATCAATCCTATTTTTAAAAATTGATCATTATCATAATCAAAGCTCACAAAACATCTTTTTTTATTCATAATATATTTTTTTAATTAATTTTCTAATAATTTTCTGCTTTAAAAACAGTATTGAAAAATCTAAATTTTAAATTTTTCTAACTAATTTTAAACTTCATTACATGGAGTATTAAAATTATCTCTAATTTCTTGTTCGATTCTTTCTCTGACGGATTCATTTCCTTCTCTTAATATGTAGAGTGTATTGGTATGAGAAATATTTCTCCTCCAACAATCCTCTTTGTGATGATCTAAAAATCTTTCATTTATATCAGAAGTTATTCCAATATAAATAAGTTTGTTATTCTCTACTATTGCATAAATACATGAAAATGTATTGTCAAAATTTCTATCAAAATCATAAGGTCCTTCAAATTTGTATCCGTTTATGTTAATGTTATTCATATAATATTAGTTTATATTATGGATTAATAATTAAAGAAGTTGTAGCTTCTTTTTTTAGTTTAACGACTTTTCGGTCGGTGGAAAATGCGAAGCATTTTCTACCTTTTTTATTTATCTATTTTTTTATTCTTCTCTTTTTCAATTCTTGTTTTTACTCTATTTATTCCATCTGCCACTGGCAAATCCTCTGGCATTGTTCCACCCAATCCCTCAATGGCATTTCTCACTTTTTGACCAACATTATAATGAGCAATATTTGCGTCTTCCTTACCATGGATATTATCTCTTTTTATCTTTGCATCTGCCTGTGTTGCTCTAAACAAATTTGCCGCCAACTCTTCACTATTCATATGGTCTAAAATTTTTTGTGACTTTTTTAAGTTTTTCTTTTTATGAATATCTTTTGTATCCATTCCACTATATAAACCCTTGTAACCATAATTTTGAAAAATTGCATAATCCATTGGTTCAATTACACCGGCATTTTTTGCAGTTTCAGATAAATTTTTATTATGTTTTGTCATTTCTTCACGCAACATAATTCTTTTATTATCTTCAATTAAATTTTCTGAAACTTCTTGCTTTCTTGTTTGAATTGCAAAATACGTTTGACCCAAAGCTACTACTACTTTTGTAGGATCTGAATTTTGGATAATTAAATAACAAGCGTAACGAGATAAATAAAATGTATCTACCTCTCTCTCCCCACCCTTACCAATTTTAATCATATCGTTGGCTTCAACGATATGATTGTGGATAACTTCCCCAGCATTCTCACAAGACACTTTTGCTTTTTCTATAACTAACAAAAAATTTCTATAATCTGCGTATTCTAAAACTTTTGCAAGTTCTCGAGCAGACCAATATTCTTTTCCATTTTTATCAATTCTTTTTATTATTTCAAATTTATTTTCTTTCATAATACTATTTTTTAATTCCCAAACCTTTCAAATATTCATCCATTTTTTTCTCTAATTTTTTAATTTCTGAATTCAATTTTTCCAATTCTTTTAAATTTACTTCCATATCTACAGGTTCCTCTTCTTCAAAAGTATCTACATATCTAGTAATATTCAAATTAAAATCATTTTCTTTAATTTCTTCAAAATTTGCTATATGAGAAAATTTTTCAATTTCCTTTCGGTCTTTAAAAGTTTTGAATATTTTATCAATATGTTCATCTTCTAAAAAATTTTGTGCTTTTGCTTTTTTAAACTCTTTAGATGCCTCAATAAACAAAATATCTTTTTTATTTTCGTTTTTTCCACCAAGCTCTCTACTTTTATCAATTATCAAAATTGCTACAGGAATACCTGTTGTTGAAAATAATCCAGCTGGTAAACCAATCACTGTATCTATGATATTTTCTTCTAATAATTGTTTTCTGATTTTTCCTTCTGCTCCACCTCTAAACAGAACTCCGTGAGGCACAATTACCGCTACCCTTCCTGTTTTCTTTTTTACAGTTTCAATCATATGAGAAATAAAAGCATAATCACCTTTGTCTTTTGGTGGAGTTCCTCTCCAAAATCTATTATATTTATCATTTTCTGCATTTTCTGCTCCCCACTTTTTAAGAGAAAATGGAGGATTAGCTACTATAATATCAAACTTCATTAAATTGCCATTTGTATCTAAAAGAAGCGGGTTGTTTAAAGTATCTCCCCACTCAATTCTAGCCGAATCTTTATTATGTAAAAACACATTCATTCGAGCTAAATTATAAGTTGTTCCAGTAATTTCCTGACCAAAAAGTGCATAGTCTTTAGAATTTTGTTTTTCTACTTCTTCGCCAGCTAAAAGTAAAAGCCCTGCAGAACCACAAGCGGGATCACAAATTTTGTCTCCCGGTTTTGGCTCTGCTAATTTTGCCAAAAGTTTTGCTACTTGTTTCTCGGTAAAAAATTCACCTGCTTTTGCTCCAGCACCTTCACCAAACTTTGAAATTAAATACATGTAAGCATTTCCCAAAATATCACCATCTGTTTCTGATAAATTAATCTGATTAAAATCATTTAAAAGATTTCTAATCATTCTATTTTTTTCTTCGTTTGATTTTCCTAGTTTATTATCATTAAAATCAACATAATCGAAAATGCCTTTTAATTTTTCATCATTTATTTCTTCTATTTTTTGTAAGGCCTTATTAACTAAAGTACCGACATTATCTTCTTCTATTTTTTTGTAAACTTCATTAAATGTATGCTGGTGAGAAACATAAAATCTGTCTAACTTCATTTTTTCTTCAATTCTTTTTTGATCATCTCCAAATCTTTCTTTTAACTTTATTAAAGTTTGTTCTGATTTTGTAGAAATATATTTATAAAAAAGCATTGCTAAAGAAAAATCCATATAAATTGTTGCGGAAATATTTCCACGAGATGAATTAGCTGCATCCCAAAGTGTTTTATTTAATTCTTGTTGTGTTAGTTTTACCATAATATTATTTGTTAATTGTTTTTGATAATGTACCTTGAAATATATTCTCAAATATTTGTTCTTTTTTTTTTAATTTATCTTTTAATTCTATTTTAATTTTATTTAATTCTATTATTTTTTCCTGCTTTTCCATAATAGGAATTTCTATTTTTATATTTTCCAACTCGCTCTTTAAAATAGTTTTAATCATTGTCCCAGTAGTATTCTTATTTATTTCATTCTGACCTTTTTTCGAATTTATCCAAATTACTAAATATTCTGGTAAAACAACATCTTTTTTAATTCTTAAAATATAAACAGATGAAGCAGCAATTGTATTTTTTTCTAAAGAAAATACTCCCGCTTTAAAATATCCACGATTACTTAATAATATATCATCCTTTTTAACTAATCTATCTTCATAAATAGGATGTGATATTTTAGTCAAATGATCAGAATTTGATATAATAAAATTATCTTTAATATCCTTAGCGCTAACAACTAGCATATTCCCATTATTTTTATGCTCAATCTTAACCCGAAAAGAGTATCCTAGTGATATTTTTGATATTTCCTTTAATCTTTTTACCTGCATACTTAACAGTATAGCAAAATTCATTTAAAAAGTCAAGTATTTTATCCACATACCACACCATAGTGTTGTATTTTATTATCTTTTACTCTTAAACCTACTTTCTTAAACCATAATTATAATATAAACATATTTTTATAAAAAAACTTTCGCGGATCCAAAGACTAGCGAAAGCGTTTATGTTTATATTATATACTCTTTATAAAAGTTTACAAAAAATATTTATGATTTGTTTTTTAAACTTCACTTATTATTTAATTCTAAAAAATAGA
>JAGLGQ010000105.1 GCA_023143935.1 Minisyncoccota bacterium | reverse complement strand
TTGGTATTGAAAATGCAAAAATGTTAGAAGAAATTAATAATAGAAGAAAACAATTGATGGCGGGGGTAATGAAAAAGGTTTGGGCAAAATTAAAGCATGTTAAAGAACCAAAAGTAATAGTTTTAGGTGATAAAAGTTGGCCCTTGGGTATTTTAGGATTAGTTGCAGGAAAGATTTCTGAAAAAAAGAAAATTCCAGTTTTTGTGTGGTCTCAAGCTAAAGATAGTGATGGGGAATTAAAAGGGTCTTGTAGGTCGGGTAATAATATAGATGTATATTCCTTAATGGAAAACACAAAAGAAGAATTTATTTCTTTTGGTGGACACACTATGTCTGGAGGATTTGTTTTAAAGGAAGAAAATATTCATTTATTAAAAGAAAAATTAGAGGAAAAATTAAATAAGGTGAATAAAATTATAAAAGAAAAAATTATTATAGATGCGGAGATTTCTTTAGATGAAGTAAATTTTAATAATTACAAAGAAATTGAAAAATTGGAACCATATGGAATGGGTAACGCTAAACCATTTTTTTATTTTAAAAATATAATAATTTTTGAAGTAAATTATTTTGGAAAAGATAAAGAACATTTAGAGTTAGTTTTTAAAAATTCAAAAAATTATACAATAAAAGCAATTACTTTTTATTTTAAAGAAAATTTAGATTTTGAATTTAAAAAAAGTGATAAGATAAATATGGTAGCATCTATAGAATTTAATAGGTTTAATGGTTCTGGGTATTTAAGATTAAAAATAGAAGATGTATTTTAATTTTTAATTAAAAATTATAGAGTTTTTTTGTTATCCACATATTTTGTTTTAGTTATATTTTAGTGTTTTTTATTTGATATAATAATATTAAGCGGTATTATGGAATATAAAGTTTAATGGCTTTATTTGGTGTATTGATACAAGATTATAAATTAATAAATAATAAAATTATGGAACAAGTAGGATATGTAGATCAAATAGGGGAAAAATTAGTTACATTTGTGGGATCATTACAAGAAGTTTATCGTTCATTTTTAGGAGATATAGCTTTATATGCATGGAAAGCATTTTTAGCAGTTATTTTTCTTATTATTGGTTGGTATGTTGTAAGAGTCGTGCAGGAAACCGTAGAACAAATTATGGGAAAACTTAATTTGGATAAAATTTTAAAGAAATTTCAAATTGATGAAATGGTTAGAAAAACAGGTCATGAATTAAATTCAGCCGTGTTTGTTGGAGTTGTTGTAAAATGGGTTCTTTTGGCAGGATTTTTTATTGGAGCTTTGCAAATTTTAGGATTATATGAAGTTATTGATTTAGCAGTAATATTATTGGGAGTTGTAGGTAATATCATGGTTGCACTTGGTATTTTTGCATTAGCCGTACTTACATCGCGTTTTGTTGCGAGTATTACTGGGGGAGTATCTAATATGTTAAATATTAAATCTAGTAAACTTTTAACAAAAACCGCATCTGGATTAATTTATTTTACAGCTTTAATTACTGTTTTAGGACTTTTTTCAGTAGCTGATCCAGTATCAGAATTGATAATGGGAGTTTTGCAAGGTGTAGTTTTTGGATTTGCTTTAGCATTTGGACTTGCATTTGGTTTGGGTGGAAAAGAAAAAGCAAAAGAAATTATGGATAAAATAGATAGATAATATTTTTTATTTTATTTAAAATAAAAACGACCGAATGGTCGTTTTTTCTTGGTTTATAAGCTGGATTTTGTACCTAATATAAATATTAGGTGGTAAAATTTATCTACATTATTTATTGCTAAATAATTTTAGCGATTCATCTGACAACTATGTGTCGATACGATTTTGCATATAGGTAAGGATTTTGCCGTTTCAATTTTAAAATTTCTTTTAAAATTAACCCCGAAGGGTTGTTTTATTTTTGCAAATAAAACCGTCTCTGTTCGCACCTCTATTTTAAATGGTGGGAATTACCCACTACCTTTTTGTATATGTCCAGACTTTCCTCAAGGTACTCAACTTTGGCTTGTAAAATTGCATAGCAATTTTACAAGTCAAAGTTGAGTACCCAGTAATTACCTAACCAAGATTTTTGAAGTTTACCATTTTTTTACAAATTTTCAACCTTTTTTTAGAATTTTCTAGAAGGTTCGACCTTCTAGAAATTTTTTGGAATTAATGTTAAAATGTATTATATATATATGACAAGAAAATTAGAATTTTATACTGAAGAATATTATCATGTATTTAATCGTGGTACTGAAAAAATACAAATTTTTAGAGATAGGGGTGATTTGTATTATTTTTTTGATTCTATGTTTATTGCAAATAAAATATTTCCGAATGTTAATAGATACGTTAGTGATAGGGTTAGAAAAAAAACAAAAAATGATGCAAAAAAAGAAGAAGATCTGGTTTTAATTATTGCATATTGTTTACTTCCAAATCATTTCCATTTGATTTTAAAAGAAAGGATTGAGGGCGGTATTTCAAAATTTATGCAAAAATTAGGAACTTCTTATACAATGTATTTTAATAAAAAATACGAAAGGATGGGTGGTTTATTTCAAGGAAAGTTTAAAGCTACTCATTTAGATAAGGGTAGTGCTTTGGAATTTACTTCTGCATATGTAAATTTGAATTATAAACACCATAATGTTAATCCAGAAAAAAAATTAGTAAAATCTTCACTTTTTGAATATTTAGGAACAGAAAAAGGAGAATGGATATGTAATAAAAATGAATTAGATAAAATAGTAAAAAACGGATTTGGTGGTGCAGAGGGTTATAAAAAATATCTTAAAAATCAGTCAAAATATTTTACTGAACGACATGGTAATAATCCTGATATTATAAATTTTGATGAGTTAGAAAAATAGTTATTGAGCGAGTTCCTAAAAATTTTCTAGAAGGTCGAACCTTCTAGAAAATTTTTTGGTTTATGGTTATGTAATCAGAACAGAAGAGTATTAATAGGTATTTATGTATGTTATAATGACAAAATTATGTTGGGATTTTTGAATAAGTTATTTGACGAAAATAAGTCGCTTTTAAAAAAAACACTACCTTTGGTAAAAAAAATAAGCGATTTAGAACCTGATTTTATAAAAAAAACAGATGAAGAACTTTTATTACAGACAGAAAAATTAAAAGAAGAGCTAAAAAATGGTAAAACCTTGGATGATATTTTACCCGAAGCTTTTGCTACTGTAAGAGAAGTTTCAAAAAGACATACCGGATTAAGACCATATGATGTACAAATGATTGGTGGAATTTTATTACACAATGGAGATATTGCTGAAATGAAAACAGGAGAAGGAAAAACCTTAGTTGCTACTTTACCAGTATATTTAAATGCTTTAGAAGAAAAAGGAGTTCATGTTGTTACAGTAAATGATTATTT
>JAGLGQ010000104.1 GCA_023143935.1 Minisyncoccota bacterium | reverse complement strand
CTCTCTAAATTTTGCGAATGATTTAAAGTATTACTATTCAAATCATTTAAAATATTTTGATAAATATCCTTATCAATTTCTTGTAACATTACTTTCTCAATTTCTTCATCCTTAGAAATATATCCCGACACATTTTTTACATCTTTCTCTCGCCACCTTGTATAAAACTTTTTTGGAGTATCGGTAGTTCCATATAAAAATTCAGATTTATTTGTAGCCACTAAAAGCTGAGCATAGACAAAAAGCTGAGGAGCTTTATCTATTTTTTGTTTTGTATTTAAATCATCAATAGCTTCACCCACTGAAACGGCAGATTTTTTATTCTCAATAACAGCAAAAGGGATACCATTTACAAAAACTACAATATCTGGACGAGTATTAGAAACTATATATTCAACAGTAAAAGCAAAATCATTATTTTCTATATTTTTAAAATCAACAAAAATAACATCCTGTGATTTATCTTTTCCGTCTCCACCAACAGACACAGAAACACCCGAAGATTTTGACATCAACATTTTATATTTTTCTTTAGAAACTTCTAAAAGACCATTTTGAAAATTTATTTTTTCCAACTCATCTATAGATTGAGAAATTTCTGCAGGAGTAAATTTAACTTTTTGGTCACCCTTTTCATAGGAATTTATTTCCATTAACTTTTTCTCGGTTATTTCTCGTAAAATAACTTTATTAGTATCTTCCTCTCTCAACCTATTTGTTTCTTTTACTGAAATGTATCTATACCCCATATTCACCAACATTTCTGCAAATGGTAATTGTGATTGTTTTGCTTCATCAAAATTTGCTCTTTTCATAATATTTTTTAATTTTTTACTTTAATTTACCGTTTTGGGCGGATTTTTTGGTACAACTTCGTCCCACCAAAAAATCCGCCAAAAACTACATTTTCATATTCTCCGACACCCTTATTTCTCCACTTATTAAATTATTCAACAAAAATTTTTTTTGCTCTTCATAGAGCTTTTGCTTACGCAAAAGCTCCGCCAGCTCCTCATCCGCCGCCATCAAGATGGTGACTATCGCTTCCTGTTCTTCTAAACTTGGAAGTTTAAATTTAAATTTTTCAAATAAGTTTTTTTTACTGATACGAACCCTGCCCGAGCCACTGGATAAAACTAAAAATCTATTTTGACTTTTTTGCAATAACATTAATTGTAATAAATAATAATTTAAGAATTCTTTGCTTTTTCTAAGCCAACAAATATCAACACTTGTTATGTAATCATCATCTTTCTCAAATAAACAAACATTTACTTTATCACCATTAACCATTCTGTTAAATAACAAATCCCCACTTTGAATTAATTTTCCACCTATATTTAAAAAGGTTTCAGAAGAAATAGTTTTTAATTTTTTATTAATATACTCTCCAAAGCCTATACTGCCCAATTGTATTACTTCATATTTTCCATTTTCAGCTATATCTTTTGATAAAATCCAATCACCATCTCCTTGGATCAAATCTGTAAAATCTGAAAGTTTTTTCTCTTCCCATTTTTCAGAAAATCCATCAACCCTAATTTCCCCCGTCAAAAAATTTTGCATCAAACCTTTTTTAATATTTTTCTTCACTTCAATCTTCCTCCCCAATTTCCCCAAAACCTCATCCCAAACCCCCAAAACCGCAATGATTCGCTTTTGTTCTGAGAAGGGTGGAAATTTCAAAGGACAACCTAAAATATCATCCTTTCTTAAATTTGTTTGATTAACCCCATCATCAAATTGTAAAAAATAATTATTTCTGTTTATTAAGTTTTGTAAAAATTTACTCTGAATTTTTTTTGATTTAAATCCACCAATCCGCTGGTTTAAAGTATAAAAATTATCCCTATCAATCAAAAAAGTTTTTGCAATTGCCTTCCCTTTTGGTACATCACTCATAACCATCACAACATCATTCTTTTGAAGTGGTGAAATTTGTTTTTTAGAAAATTTTCTCACTATTCCATTAGAAGACACAAATTTAGAATTAACAACTATAAAACCCCTTTCAGAAATATCTTTTTCGTGACCTTTTCCGTTCCAAAAATCAACAACTTCTCCAAGTTTTTTAATCTCCCAACCATCAGAAATTTTTTTATTCTTTTTTTGTTTATTTTTTGGTTTCATTTTTAATCTTATTTTTTAAAACTTTTGGAGACATAGCGAGCATTTTCTTTCCTGTTATTTCATTTTCAAAAAATGAACCAGTAACTATTTGCAAAACTTTTGTTAAATCTGCATTGTTATCAATTGAAAATTTTTTTCCATCAAATAAATTAACTAAGTCATATTTTTCGTACTTTTTTATGTAATTATCTATTTTTATCTGAACACTTTTCTTTCCTAAATCTAACTCATTGTGTTCAAGATATAATGATATTTTTTTTCTATTTAAATCTCCTACTTTTTTTGTATCAAAACTTTCTCCAATATTAAATACTGATTTATCCAAAACTTTATCAACTTCTTCTTGTGTTGCACTTCTATAAAACTCTTTTAAAACAGGAACTATCCATGATGCTATTCTAAATTTTCTAAATAAAAGTTTTTTTTCTTTCTTAAATAAAATTAAATCGACACTGTTACTCATAGATATCATATTTTTAGCTGTCTCGAAAGACGGTTCGCTTTGTACCCTTATGAATCCCCTTTCGTGAATAAAATTTGATTTATTTATTTTTTTAAATAAAACTTTTTTATCACTTATTAAATACAAAGATGTTATATTCATATAATCTCTTGAAAAACCATCATTATTTAATTCACCGCTTGAATCATTAGATATAATATATTCCTCTGTAATAGTTTGAAATTGTTTTTCACTCAAATTGACGTAATAATATTCATCTTTTTCTTCGGGCAATTCTGGATCGTATTTCTTTAACTCTAACTCTGATGAATACGGCTGAAACATTTTTTCAATTTTTTCTACTTTAATTTCTTCGGAAAATACTATAACATTTGAGTCATTTTTTCTATTTATTTTTGCTAAAACTTTTTTCATATTATTTAATCTTATTATTTATCTAAAAATGTAAAATTTGTAATCATAATAAGATTATCAAAATTATCTATTTCTTTTAAATTTAGTTTTTTTGTAATTATAGTATAAATACCGCCGTTTGTTACGCTCACCTCATAAAATCTATATCCAAAAAATAAAAAAAAAGGATTAAAATATGATA
>JAGLGQ010000103.1 GCA_023143935.1 Minisyncoccota bacterium | reverse complement strand
TAAGACCTAAATCTTTAGATTGTTCTGTTTTTGTACCTTTTTTAGACTCTGTATTACCAGAAAGAATTGTTTTATTTGTTTCATCATTAATTGCTTGAACTTGTAATGAAATATTAGATTTAAAAACAGAAATTCTTGGACGACTATTTGTACCAGAAATTTTTGCTCTAATTCTTTTATGTCTGTTTATTCTTTTTTTTGTTTTTTCTGTAAGCATAATTATTTATTATATTTAAGAATTATGGCTAAACTGCCTTCTTCCCCTCCTTTCTAATAATTTGTTCATCAGAATACCTGATACCTTTCCCTTTGTATGGTTCTGGTTTTTTAGTTAATCTAATTTTTGAAGCAACTAAACCAACTTTTTCTTTATCTATTCCTGAAACTTTAATATTACTCTTTTCTACTTCCACTTCAATTCCTTCAGGAATTTCCATTTCAACATCGTGAGAAAGACCCACAGAAAAAGTAATTTTTTGTCCAGTAACGACTGCCTTAAAACCAACTCCTTCTATAATTAAAGTTTTTTCAAATTTTTGATTTACTCCAGAAATCATATTTTTTATATGTGAAACAACTGTTCCCCACATTGCCTTTGTAAAAGGAGTTTCTTCTACGGGTCTTACTTTAATACCCTCGTCTGTTTTTTCAATTTTTACAACATCTTTAAATGTTCTTTTTAATTCTCCCAAAGGACCTTTTACTGTAACTGTAACTCCTTCAATGTTTACTTCTGTTTTTTCTGGAATAATTATTGTTTGATTTCCTATTCTACTCATAATTTTCTTTTTAAGTCTGCACCTAATTTATATTTAGGTTACGACATTTATAATTTTAATTACCAAATTTTAAATAAAGCTTCCCCACCAACTTTATCTTTCCTTGCTTGTTTATCGGTAATAATACCACTTGGTGATGAAAGAATCATTAGTCCGTGACCATATTTTATAGGTAAAATTTGTTTGTACCCATAATAAATTCTTTGCGATGGTTTAGAAATTCTTTTTAAATCTGTAATTGCAGATTTTCCTTTTTCATCATAAGCCAAAGTTATTCTAATTCTTTGTTTTATCCCATCACCTTTTAAAACTTTATAATCTTCTATATATTTTTCTTTTTTTAATACATTAAGAATTGCCTCTCTCAAACTTGAATGAGATAAGATTAAATCTGTTTTGTTAACAGCTGCTGCATTCTTAATGTTTATAATTAATTGTGAAATTTTATCCATAATATTTTAATTAATTAATAAATTACCAAGATGCTTTTTTAACCCCTGGAACTTCTCCTTTATTTGCCATTTCCCTAAAACAAATTCTACATAAATCAAAATCTCTCATATAACCGTGTTTTCTTCCACATTTAAAACATCGGTTTACTTTTCTTGTTGAAAATTTTGGTTTCTTTTCTGCTCTTTGTATAACTGATTTTTTTGCCATATTTTTTAATTTTGAAAACACGCAAAAAGCTGTTTTCTTTTTTTTACTATATTCTCTGCACTATATTGCAGGAAGAGAAAAGGTAGTTTCCTTGCTAATAAATAGCTCAGACTTTCCAAATCCTTCAATTAGATTCTGAAAATATTAAAAATAATTATAACAGATGATAGACATTTTGCAAATAAAATTATTAACCAACAATTCAATTACACTACAATATTTCTTCA
>JAGLGQ010000102.1 GCA_023143935.1 Minisyncoccota bacterium | reverse complement strand
GATGTTGATTTTTATGCTACAACAAATCCAGTTCCTTATAATGAATATATTGAGTTAAATTGGGATTTAGAATTTGCATCATCTTGTACAGCATCAGGTAATGTGCCGGGATGGTCGGGTGTAATTGATAGTACTGCTGGACATCATGAATTTAAAACAGCAGAAACTATTACTGCTGAGGGCTCTAATTTTACAGCAATTATTCATTGTGATGGTTCAAATGGACAAACTTATGATGAAACAATTATAATAAGGGTTTCAAAAAATCCAGATTATCAAGAGCTTTAATTTGGCTAAAAAATGTTCGTGGTCGTTTCTCGTCGTCGTTAAAGTCCGATTTGTGGGATTTTGTAAAATTCTACAAGTCGGACTTTTTGAAAAACGTCATCGTCCGTCGCATAATTAAATACCCGTTTAAACACCCATTTAAACGGGTATTTTATTTTTTTAGTTTTTTTCAATTAAACTTTTTGAAAAACATTCGTTATATATTTTTTTATGTTAAAATATCATTTATGGATGAAAATATTAAAGAATTTATTTTAGAGTCTGATTTAATGAGTTTGGAAAAAGTTAAGGAAATAGAAAATATTTCTTTTAAAAAAAATATTTCTTTTTTTGATGCAGTTTTAAAAGAGGGCTTCTTAGATCAAGAAATTTTATCTAAAATCTCAGCACATTTGATGGGGATTATTGAAGTTAGTCTAAAAAATTATCCAATTGATTTAGATACATATCAAATAATACCCGAATTAGTTTCGTATGAAAATAATATTATTGCCTTTAAAAATAATAAAAAAACTGTTTCTGTAGCTTTTTGTGATATGAAATCTCTTGAGATTTTAGATTCTATTTTTTCCACAAAACCCGAAGAATTAAATATTTTTTTAGCTTCAAAAAAAGATATAGAAGAGCATAAAAAAAAATATAGAAAATTAATTCACGAAGAGTTTGATTTGAAAAGTAAAAATCAATTAAAAAGAGTAAAAACTTTAGAAAAATACGCTTTTGATACAGAAAAAGATTTACCTAATGAGTTTGTTGAAGAATTTTTAAATGATAATAATATTGACGATTTTATTAATAGTTTATTAGAACACGCCATATTTTCCAGAGCATCATTTATTTATATAAATAATAATGGAGAAAATATTAAAATTTCTTTTAGAATTTTTGGTAAAAATTATAAAGTTATAGAAATAAACAATAATATTTATTTTTCTTTGTTTAGTAAATTAAAATTTATAGCAGATATAAATATTGATACAAAAGATTTGATATCGGAATCAAGTTTTACAAAAAGACTTTTTAATCAAGATTATAATTTTTCATTATCAATTGTACGAAATGATTTTGGACAGACAGCAACTATAGAAATTAAAGATTTATCTGAAAGTTTTAAATTTAATGATAATTATTTATCCAAAAATCAAAAAGATTTATTTTTATCATCTCAAGATAGCAAAACAGGTTTTGTTATTATTAATGGTAAAGAAAATATATTAAAGAAAAAAATCCTTTATACTTTTTTAGAAAAAGAATCACAAAAAGAGAAAGAAGTTTATTCTATTGAAGATTCAGTCTTACATCAGATTTCTTTCGTAAATCAAATTTCTCTTTCAAATACAAAAAAACTTATGGGTATTCTTTCAAAAGTTTTGCACAATAAACCAGAAGTAATAGCGGTTGAAAATTGTATGAAGTCATCTTTATTGGCATTATTTAATTATGTTAATTTCGGGAAAAAAGTATTTTTATCATTAAATATTAAATCCGATGAATTAATTAATAATATTTTTGATTTAAATTTAGAAAAAGGATTAGTCGCAAAAAATTTTTTAGCTTTTATTAATATACAAAAATTTAATAAATTAGATTCAAAAAAAATAGACAAACAATTTTTAAATAAAAAAGAAATGGATTTGGTTCATAAATTTTTATCTGATGATGAAATCAAAGATATTTTTTATCAAGAAAATTTTAAAAAAGATTCTGTAAAAGGATTAAAAAAGATTCCTTTTTCTACAAAAAATAATAAAAAGCGTTTTTTAAGTTTAAAAAAAGAAGAATTAGAGGAAGAAATAGCCATAAAATCTATTTTTAATGTAGGAAATGTTTTAGAAAATGCTTTTTTGGAAAAATTAAATAAAATAGATACTAAAAATAATATTAATAAAGCCATTAAAAAATCAATGTTAGAAAATTTACTTTTAGCAAGTTATAGGGGATATATAGACATAAAAGAAGTAATTTTATACTTGACAAAATAGTTAAAATATAGTAGTATAAATTATTATGAATGAAGCACCACATATAAATAAAATAAAAACAACAGGAAAAGCAAGTTTTGCAGGAGGACCTTGGGGGAAAGGTTATGGTGTGACATTACCCAAACTAACTCCAAAAGGATCAGAAGAAAAAAAAACGGGAAGGAGAAATTTTGCAAGATCTTTGGAAAATGGTGATGTAAAATTACCAAAACCATCAACAGATTCTGAAGAAAGATCATCAAAAAAACTAGAAGCCTCAGAAACTTTTAAACCAAAAGTTAAATTAATGACTTCAAAAGAATTGGGAAAAATATTGAGTCCAAAAGAAACAGAAACAGTAGGGGATATGCATATTGCAACGACATCTGGAGATAATCGAAAAAACGAGAAGGGAAATCAAGAGAAAGTAAATGAAATTACAAAAGGGGGAAGGGTGTCCCCTAAGGAATGGGGCTCAAAAGAAGTTTTTTTAGAGGTAGAAGGTAGACAATTTAATATGCATATTCCAAATAACAGATATTATCAAGAAAATTTTGGTCAAAATTTTGGGGAAGAAAGAAGGATAGATATTTTGAGCACAATAGACAATACTTTTAATTTTTCAGGAGAAACAAAATTTGATAATTTTAAAAATAAATTAGATGGATTTTTTAATTATTTTAATTACAAAGAGACTTCGGGGGGTGGGACTTTTTCAAAGGGAAATATTTTTGAAGAAGATTTAGATAGTTATTGGAAGGGTGCTTTAAGAGAAAAATTTCAAGCGTTTGAATCAACTAATCCTATTTTTAAAGCAGATTCATATAGGGAAGCCCGAAGAGCTTTTGCATTACAAAGAATGGTTGAGGAAGGATTAGAAAATTTATCAAAAAATGAAATAGATTCTGAGGCTAGAATAGAATTGGTAAAAAAAATCAGAAAAGCTTTTAATAATGATAGAAAGTTCATTAAAAAATTTTTACCAGAAGAAATGAAACAGGAATTACCCTATTTCTTTTCTTCTTTAAAATTTTTAGCTGAAAGAAAGATGAATTTAAAAAGGTTGAGTCTTTTGGAGGGTAAAGGAAAATGGCGGACTATTGGGGGGATTGCAACAATAGCAGCAGTGAGTGCAGTCGCATTTGTTGCTGGAGTTGCATATGTAGGAATAAAAATAGCAGGTTTTGTTTTTCAGGATTTTGTTAATCCTCTTAAAGAAGGAATTAAAGATCCCAAAAAAGCATTCTCAAAAGCATTTGGTATGGAATCAAAACAATAAAAATATTATGGTATAATTTTGTTGTTGAGAAAAATGCACATCGCGAGGTCCGATTTTCGTTCGCGTCGCGAGGCCCGATTCGTCACGTCGTTGAGGTCCGATTTGTGGGATTTC
>JAGLGQ010000101.1 GCA_023143935.1 Minisyncoccota bacterium | reverse complement strand
CAGCAAACTCTCGTTAATCTTTCAATAATTAAATTATAATTTTTGAAAAATAAATAAATGTTCGTGCATAATTAATAAAAAATTATGATCTTTTGATTTATTTACCCAAAATCCAGTCGCTTTACAATTAAATTGTCTTTTTATAATATCCTCTTTTAATAAAAATCCTACATCTAAAAATTTTTGCATGACTTTATAAGCTAAAGGTTGATACATTTTTTGTCTTCTTGTGTCTCCTATTAAAATAGCACAAAACTTCCCCGTTTTTAAAACTCTAAACATTTCTCTGGCAACTTTTTCTATTTCATCAGCAAATTTATCAAGATCATGAATACTCGATAAATCTTCTTTTATTTTTCCGTCCGAATATTTAATAATATCCACATAGGGTGGATGAGTTAAAATAAAATCAACAGAATTATCATCTACTTTTTTTAAATCTCTTGCGTCCCAACGAAAAACTCTCTGCCAAGAATCATTATTAACTTCAAAATTTAAAGAATCTTTTGTTCTTTTTATGGCTTCAATGTTTACATCAGAACAAAGTAAATTTCTATTTAAAATTTTTGCTTCAATTGCTGTTGTTCCACCACCAATCATGGGATCAAGTAAAACATCTTTTTCTTGTGAATATCTTAAAATCAAATTCCTAACCACTTCTGGCGACCAATTTCCTCTCCAATCTGATTTATGTGTTGCCCAATTTCCCCGTCTTGGAAAAGCCCAAACAGTCGTACATTCCATTTCAAATTCTTCTTTGGGGTTTAATCTATAATTCTTTTTTTAGTAAATATATACATTATACAACTCTGCAAATTTTTCTAAAGTTAAATCGTTATCAATAGTTTCCAATTGTTTCTGATATTTTGTAAATACATTAGTAATTATTTGTATACGCTCTCCTTTGACAGCTTTATGAATTTTACTATGACAATGTGGACATAGGGGAATTAAATTAATAGCACAATCTAAATTCCTTTTTTTGTCAGTCCAATATTGTTCTTGAAACTCCATCGGAATCATATGATGTCCTTCGACATAAGGTTTTTGTGTTGCATCAGCAATAAAATACAAATGCTCATCATCATTACAAGCACATTTATACCCGTGTCTTTCAAAGGATCTCTTTTTGAAAATTCTTTGTGTTTTAAATATCCTTCTACCTTTTCTGTTGTAGTCAAATATCGGCTCTTGTTCGTAACAAGGGATATCCACTTTATCTGTCTTTTGTACTTTTTCTTTTCTTACTTCAGTAATTTCTATAATTTCCGCCTCTCTTTCTTCTTCCTCAACAGAAACTCTAAAAATATCATATGCTGACAAATCAGTATGTAAAAGATATTCCACAAAACCATTCATCACTCTCAATGTTATATCCGATTTATTTTTATTTGAAGTTCTTTTTATGGCTCTAGATATATCAATACTCTGCCCCCTAAGTAAAATAATTGCTGCATAAAGTTTTAATGCAAAAAACTTAATCTCTTGACCTACGGGGTCTTTTTCAAAATCAGCATAAAATAAATCGTCCTTATTTATTATTTGTTGAAATTGAGAATTAGTTGGATTCTTTTTTTGTAAATAGTTTACATGATTAATCAATTCATCGATATTGTGATATTTTGATTTTATACTAAGATTTTTTATATGGAAAAAATCAATAACATCAAAACCAATTGTATTGATGTACTTTACACTCATTTGGATATTAGAAATTCCGCTATCTGATATAATATTTTTTTCAGGAGAAAAGATATCGGATTTATGTGTTGTTAATATGCAAATTTTCTTGATTCTATTACTTAAAAGAAATTTCTTATCATCTTTTAATTTACTTGTTATCATTGGCATAACCTGTTGACTCATAAACACATTACCCTCTTTACCTTTTATATCTGTAAATGATACTGTAATTAAATCGTAGTCATTAAAAACACCTTCGATGTATCCATTATATTGATAGTATTCTCCTTTTTCCGTCCTGGATAAAAAATCAAACTCACTAATTTTTAGAAAATTATATTCATCATTCAACCTATTTATCACGCCACTCAAAAACTCATCTGGTGAATTATAGCCATAAATCTTTAGTACCTTTCTTTTATTCTCATCACTACTTAATGAGTCATAAAAATCTTTATGTATTTTTAGTATTTGCTCCTTCATATTATTTTCTTTTACCTTTTACTATATCATAATTTGTAATTAAAACTTCCTTTCTTACTCCAGATTCCAACTCAAAAATATTAAACTCATGAGTTTCAATCCACTCTTTCAAAATATGATTTGTTTTATTTTTATGTTCTATAATGTTAGATAACATAAACTTATATCCATTGTTGTGTAAAGATGTTATACATTTCAATAATTTTGTCTCTAAATCTGCGTCCCAGCCGTTAAAACCACGCTTGCCGTCATTATATGAACCATTGGTTATAAAATATGGTGGATCAAAATAAAACAAAGATTCTTTGCTGAATTTTTTATAATCTAAATTTTGAAAGTTAAAATTTAATAAGTTAATTTTTTTAACCTTTGGTTTAAAATTAAAAATGCGTTGTCCTAAAGTTTCATTAAATGCACAATTCCCGACAGGAGTGTTAAATTCAAAAGATGAATTGAATCTTAATTGATTTTGAAATGAAAACATAGACAAAACAAACAAATCCATTGCGTTTTGTTTGTTATTGTAAACTACCCTAAACCTATTGAAAGTTTTGCTATCACTTCTATTTAGATTATATTTCTTGATTTGGTTTTTAGCATGCTTTAATATTTTCTCGGGTGTTGTTTTTAGTAACATTTCTACCATTTCGTAAACATACGGATTGTATTCATTATATACAATCTCGTTAGCAACAACATTAGCACCGACATTAAATGCTCCGCCCATAACATCGATGAAAGAATCAATTCGTCCAGGCAAGTACTTTGCTATTTGGGGCATCAACCTATCCTTACTGCCAGAATAATTTAAAGGTGATTTGATTACTATATTGTCTTTTTTAAAATAAATCAGGACTTCAAACAAACTTTTACTTTTTTTACTTTTTCTTATGTTCTTGTATGTTCTGTATGAAATCTTTTTAATAACAACCTTATTATCAACAGCATATTTTTTTAGTATTTTCTCTAAATCATGTATTGGTATTAGAGATTCATTACTATAACTTATAACAATATGTTTAAAGTTTGCTTGTCTAATTAAATCTTCAAAAGCTATAATTACTTCTTTTTTGCGAGTATAAACAGATTTTCTATCATTACAAACTCTTCTGCCAGTTATTCCCGCTATATCAGGAAAATCATATCTGGATAAAGTTTCTAACACATGATATGCGGAAGAGTATTCAGTTGCTGTATAAGGTGGGTCAATATATAAAATATCTCCCTCAATTTTTCTGATTACAGAATTAGCATCCTCATTGTAAACCTCGTTATCACCTTTCAATTTATAATTAAATAGCCCGATTGGAAATAATACGAAATCTTTTAAAGACCTTTTATCCCATTCTTTCAAAAATGCTTCATATGTTCCAGAAGTATTTGAAAAACTCATAGCACTTTCCAGCAAGCTAGCCAATAAAAAATAGTATTCTTGTTCATTAAAAATTTTATTTTTATAAATTTCCTCAATTTCAATTCTAATTCCATCTATTTTTATTGCATTCTCATCAGAAAAATACTGCCGATTGCCAGTAGGTGCATAACTATTAGTTATATAAAAGTTTTTATCGTATTGATATTTTTTTTCATTAAAATATCCAAAAGGCTCTGTTTGATATTTTTTTTTAAATTTTTTAAAATGAGGAACTTCTGAATTCCATAATTTTGCTTTAGCAAAATCTGTAGAGAATTTTAAAAAGTCATTTGAAATAATTTTATATTTTGACTTAAAATAATCACCGACACTAGCAGTGCCCGCGAAAATATCACAAAAAGTATTTCCAGAAATTTTGTTTTCTCGCAAAAATATTTCTATTTCTTGCAAAAGTCTTGTTTTGTTTCCAATAAATCTCATATTTTAATAATTAGTTACCAACACCTCCTTAATTTTTCCACGCCCACTCGCTTTTGAATTTATCATTCTGTTTGCATCTACTTCTGTAATTTTTATTTTTTTATCTTTATTTTCTAACTCTCCATAAATCTTATTAATAAATTCAGAATTTGAATTTGAAAGCATTACAAAACATCCTTTTTTATGAAGTTTATAGAAAGTATCTCTTAATTCTATTTGTTGTTGTTCTCCAAACCCATCTTTTGTATATGCAGTAAATGAAGAAGTTGGATTAAGTGGAGCATATGGAGGATCAAAATAAATAAAATCTCCTTTTTTTGCTTTTTCAATAGTTTTTTTATAATCTTGATGTAAAATTTTTACTTTTTGCAAAGATTTTGAAATTTTTTTTAAATTATCTTCATCTACAATTAAAGGATTATCGTATTTTCCGTAAGGAACATTAAAACCTCCACTTTTATTTACTCTATACATTCCATTAAAACAAGTTCTATTTAAATAAATAAACCTAGCAGCAATAGAAATATTGGAAAGCTTATTAATTTGTTGAGACCTAATCTTTAAAAAATATTCTTTTGAATTATTTTTTTTATGAATTTTTAATTTAAAAATTAACTTTTTTAAATTTGTTTTAATCACATTATATGTAATTACTAACTCTTCATTCATATCAGAAAGAATTGCTTTTTCGGGAAGTGTATCAAGAAACACAGCGCCACCACCCACAAAAGGTTCAAAATAAGTATTTTTTGAAGAATCAAAACCTATTTCCTCTGGAGGATACAACTCTAACTTTTTAAATTGTTTTAAAAGCTGTCTTTTTCCACCAACCCATTTTACAAAAGGTTTTGCTTTTTCTTCTTTATATCTGTTAAAAATTTCATCCAAATCTTCTTCTGAAAAAGTTTTTTTATTATAGTTAGATAAAATAGAAGTCGCCAAAATATAATTTACTGGATATTTTGAAACCAAAAAATTTACTGCAAAACTTTTTAACATATCTTTATTATAAACTATATTTTATATTTTTTAAGTTAAATTATCCCCTAAAAATAACTAAAAATATTATACTGTCAATTACTTTTAAAAAATTAATTGTAAAAGGCGGGGATTTTGCGGAGCAAAATCC
>JAGLGQ010000100.1 GCA_023143935.1 Minisyncoccota bacterium | reverse complement strand
TCCCCACTTTCAGAATCCAAAATTAAAACTTTTATATTTAATTCTATTATTCTTTTAACCAACTGACCAAAATCATAACCCCTATCTTGACCACCTAATATTAAACAATCTAAATCTTTTTGAAATAAATTTATACCAGCCAAACTAGCTTCTGGTGTCGTAGCGTTAGCATCATTTACAAAATCAACACCTGCCCTTGTGTTTATAATATTACTTCTATGTGAAAGTGTCTCAAACTCATCACAAGTTTTTTCAAATATATCATCTGAAATTTTCAAATACTCCGCCAAACTTTTTACTATTCCAAAATTTTCTAAAAAATGTTGCCCTCTAAAAATTGAATCTTCCTTAAAATAATTTAAATCTAAAATAGGACAAATAATTTTTCTTTGTATTTTTTCAAATTCTTCAACTGCTAATTTATTAAATTTTGTATAATTTTCAGTTATAAATAATTTATCTGTATTATTCTGATATTTCCAACTATTTGCTTTCGCCTTAAAATACTCTTCCATATTTTTATGATAATCCAAATGATCAGGATAAAATGAAACAAACAAAACCACTTCTGGTGAAATTTTTAACAAATCTAATTGGTATGAAGAAAGCTCTGCTACAACATAATCTAAATTATCTAAACTTGAAAAAAAAGAAAGTAGGGGTTTTCCAAAATTTCCACCTATTTCTACTTTTTTCCCCCAATTCCCCAATAGCTCAGCTGTAAATTTTACTGTTGTAGACTTTCCTTTTGTTCCCACAACCGCAATAATTTTTTTTCTATCCTTTTCTTCCAATAACTCAAAAAATATTTTTGTTCCAGAAGTTAAAACGCCATTATAATTTTTAATTTTAGTTTTTGAAATTCCGGGAGACAAAAAAATTACATCAAAATCATTAAAATTTAATTTTTTATTAAATTTTTCTATATTTTCATCATATATCTCAATATTTTTATCAGAATAAAATTTTTCTAAAAATTCAAAATTAGCTTTTCCCTCTACTCCGTATCCATAAATTAAAATATTTTTAGCATTATCCAAATAATCCAACTTTTTTTTCATTTAACTATTATAACTTATTTTTCTATAACACCACCACCTAAACATTTATCTTTTTGATAAATTGCTAAAAATTGCCCAGAAGCTATTGCGTTTTGTTCTTTTTCAAATTTAATTTCATATGCACCAGAAATATTTACAGATATTTTTTCTATATCAATTAATTCTCCTCTATGCCTAATTCTTCCCGACAAATTATCTTCTTTTGTAATATCAACATCATTAAATAAATTTAAACCTGAAATTACAACTTCTTTTTTGCAAGCACTTTGTTGTTCTCTCAACTCTTCTTTTGTCCCAACTATCAAAATATTATTTTCAAAATCTTTTGCAATCACAAAAAGTCTTTCCTGATTTGGAGTTTTAAATTTTGGAGATATTTCAAAACCCTGCCTTTGTCCAATCGTATGAAAAACAACCCCCTCATGTCTTCCAACTCTTTCCCCTTTTTTATTTAAAATATCACCATTTTTCTTTTCTATAAAATTCTGTAAAAATTTTTTTAAATTAATCTCTTTCTGTAAAAAACAAATACCCTGTGAATCTTTTTTATCTGATGTAAATAAACCAAGTTCTCTCGCTTTTTCCCTTACAGCATCTTTTTCCATATCACCAATTGGAAACAAACTTTTTTCTAATGCCTTTTTTGAAATTTGAGATAAAAAATATGTTTGATCTTTTTTTAAATCTTTAGATTTAACTAAAAAATGATTTTCTTTTTCTACAAAATGTTTAGCATAATGTCCCGTAGCAATATAATCTGCATTATCCAAAAGAGCTTCTTCTAAAAATACTCCGAATTTAATAAATTTATTACAAAAAACATCTGGATTGGGAGTTCTACCAATTTTATATTCAGAAATCATATAATCAAAAACTTTTTCTTTATATTCTGATTGTAAATCATAAGATTCAAAGGGAACATTCAAAAATTCACAAATTCTTTTTGCGTCTCCCCCTTCTTTTCTACAATAACTTCTGTCGCCATCGGGTTTATAAGTTTTAAAGTAAACTCCTTTTACATCATATCCTTTTTCTTTTAACACAGCTAAAGCCACAGAGGAGTCAACTCCTCCACTTAACGCTACTATAATTTTTGTTTTTTTCCCATTTTCTTTTAAAACTTCTGGAAAAAAATTATCATCTTTTTGAGAAATATTTTTTATTTTTTTCAATAAATTCATTTTAATTTATTAATTCAAATTTTTTGACAACTCTCTCATGTCCATACATTCATCTGTTTCGTCCACTATTTCTTTTGAAATAATTTCCTCTATCACATCTTCCATGGTTACAATTCCTAAAAATGTTTTATGAATATTCAACACACAGGCAATATGTGACTTTCTTTTTATAAAATTATTCAAAAGATTATCCAAAGTATCATTCTCTGAAACTTCCAAAATTTTATGTCTATCATAAATATCATACACTTTTCTTCCACCATGTAAATTTATAAGAGATTTTATATTTAAAACTCCCACAATATTATCTTCTTTTCCTCTATAAACTGGTAACCGTGTAAAACCTGTTTTTTTAATTTTTACCAAAAGCTCTTCATTAAGTAAAGAATTTTCTTCTAACATAAAAACTACATTTCTAGGAGTCATAATTTGTCTAACTTTTTTATCAGAAAAAGTTAATGCTCCAAGTAAAATATCTTCTTCATCAGAATCTAAATCAGATTTAATAGAATCTTCATGGTCTTTTATAATTTCTCCAATTTCTTTTTTTGACCACACTGTATCCTCCTCAATTCCTAAAAATTTATCTAAAATTTTTGCAATTGGCCATGCAATCGGATAAAGAATAAAAATAAAAAATTTAACTAATGGTACAAAATATGACCCAATAGATAAAGCATGTCTATAAAAAATAGCTTGCGGTAAAATTTCTCCAAAAATAACAATAAATACTGTTGAAATCAATACAGCAACTACTCCACTAAACTTATCACCCAGAAACACAGCAAATATAGAATTCACCGCCACATTTCCTACAAGCAAAACCACTAAAAGCAAATTCCCATTCTCTCTCACTTGAGAAATTTTAATTGCTCTTTCATCTCCTAACTTTTTTTTTCGCCGAAGCTCTGTTTTATCTAAACCTAAAAATCCTATAGTCAACCCTGAAAACAAAGCCGAAAAAAGAACTAACGGTATAATTACCAAATATTCCATATATTACTATTTATATAATATCATTAATTTATAATTTTTGTATTAAATTAGTTTCTTATTAATTAATTTTAATTTTATATTACATTAATATAATATAAATTAAAATAATGTCAAGCTCTAAACAACAAAATTCAAAATCCTACCTGCTATATAAATAACTTTCTTCACGCCACCCCCAAGCCATTTTTGGATTTCTTCATTTTCTTTTACCAAAATTTCAACTTCTTCTTGGGAAGCCGTAGGTGAAACTTCAATTTCTCCCCTCCTTTTTCCATTTACTTGCACAGTTAATAAAATAATATCGTCTTCAATTAATTTTTTTTCAAACTTTGGCCAAACTTCTTTAATCAAAAATTCTCCCCCCGTAATTTCATTATATAATTCATCTGCAATATGTGGAGTAAATGGTGAAAGTAATTTCAAAAAATCAACAAAATTCTCTTTATTTACCGTTTTTTGTTTATCTAAAAAATTAACAAATTTCATCATATCAGAAACAGCAGTATTAAATTTAAGAATTTCAACTTGTTCTGTAACTTTCTTTATTATTTTATGAGTTTCTTTTTCAATTTCTGGATTTTTTTCCTCAACTAATTTTTCTTTTTGACGAATAATTTTTTCTAAAAATCTATAAACTCCCACGATATTATCCTCATTCCACATCACTTCATCTTCCAGTGGAGAAGAAAAAAGCATATAAGTTCTAACGGAATCAGCACCAAATCTTTCAATCATATCATTTGGATTTACAACATTTCCCTTTGATTTTGACATTTTATTTCCCTTTTGGTCATTAACCATTCCCTGATGTCTTAATTTTAAAAACGGTTCATCAAAATCTATCATACCAATTTTTTTCATGGCTTTTACAAAAAACCTAGAAAAAAGAAGATGCATATAAGTATGTTCTGCCCCACCGATATATAAATCTACTGGCATCCATTTTTTAAGCATTTCTTTGGAACAAAATTCATCTTTATTTTCTGTATCTGGGTATCTTAAAAAATACCAAGAAGAATCAACGAAAGTATCCATAGTATCTACTTCAGGTTTCCACCCTTTTCCAAAAAGTTTTTCTGTTCTTTCTTTTAATTCTTCCGATTTTGCAAGTGGAGCAATTCCTGTTGGTACAAAATCTACATCTGTTGGTAAAA
>JAGLGQ010000010.1 GCA_023143935.1 Minisyncoccota bacterium | reverse complement strand
CTGCTTGCATTTTTTTTAGTATTTTAGAATTATCATCTTTAAAAAAAACAGAGTGTAAATGAGAATGTATATCAAAAAATTTTATATCCATTTTTTAATTATAACATTTCTTTTGTTTCTATATTTTTTGTGAGTTGATAATTTTTTTGATTTTTGTATTTAAAAGTAATATAATAATATCAAGAGGTTGTTTGGCAATTATCCAGATTAAACAGTTTTTAAGGGAGTCTGTGTGAATTATAAACCGTGGTTTGTAATCTAGGACACCCACCTAAGTCAAAACTTGGGTAATTGTTAAAATAGCCTCTAAAAAACAAACGAAATTTCGTTTGTTTTTTAGTTTTTTAAAATATGTTTTAAGAAGCCTTCGTTCCAATACTAATTTCCTTATCAGCAGAAAGCATAGAAAATTTTCCATGAATGTCCCTTACTCCTAGAATCATTCCATCAGATTCTAAATTAAATATCCTCCTTGGTTCTATATTTGTTACAAATAATGCTTGTTTTCCCACAATTTCTTCTGGAGCATATGAATCTGCAATACCAGAAATAATTTGTCTACTCTCGTCTTCATTGAAGCTCACTATTAATTGTAATAGTCGGTCAGAGTTTTCCACTTTTTTTGCAAATTTTATTTCTCCAATTCTTAATTCAACCTTAGAGAATGTATCAAAGGTAATTTTTCCATCCAATACATATTCTAACTTGTTACCGGCTCGTTCCGTTGTTCTTGAAACTTGTTTTTTTAATATTTCTAATTTTTTAGAAACATTAAATTTATTATCAATATTTCTTCCCATTTTTTTAATAGTTTTTTTTAGTTTTTTCATTTTTTTTGTCTGTAAAAATCGGTTTAAGAATTTCATATCGTTATATTATAACTAATTTTTTAATTTATAAAAGGATATTTGACGCAATACTTATAATAGCATTTTCACTTTTTAAAACATGGGGGGTATTGAAAGAAACAATTTTTTCTTTTTTAAAAAGATTTTTTTCTTCTTTTGAAAATCCACCCTCTGGACCCACAATAATAGTTTTTATATTTTTTTTGTTTTGATTTTTTATACCATCAAAATCTAAAATATATGATTCTGGGTTTTGTTTTATAAAATCTTTAATATTTTTACAAGTATTTATTTTCATTAAATTAAACCTTCCGCATTGTTGAGAAGAATTTATTAAAACCTTTTCTATTTTTTCGGGGTTTATTTTGTAATTTTTTTGACTTCTGTCTGAAGATATAAAGGTGATTTCAGAAATTCCTATCTGATTTAAAAAGGGAAGAGTTGTTTTTATATCTTTTGGGTCAATAAAACACCAACCGATGTGAAGTTTTTGTGTTTTTGTGTTTTTGTTTTTTTTCTTTTCAATAAGTTTTGCTTCGGCTTTGTGTTTTGATATTTTTGTAATTTTGTATTGATATATTAAATTGTCTTTTAGGTTTGAAAAATTTATAATTTCATGCAATTTAGTTCTTCTTGATTTAAATAGGTGAATAAAAGCGTTTTCTTTTATTTCAATTTTTTCTTTTCCAGCATTTAAATCGTAATTAAATATCATTTTTGTATTATAACATTAATTGTGTTTATTTATTTATAGTTTATAATTATATGTATTATTAATTATATATAATATTGATTTATTTATGAAAAAGTTGTTAGTAATAGTTTTGGTGTTAGTTATAGGTATTGGGGGATTTCAGTTTATGAAAACACAAAGGGCTCAAGAGGTTGTTGATAATTTAAACCTTTCAATTACAGATGAAGACATAAGAGAAGAAGAAGAAGAGGTGCAGTACGATGGAAAAGTAACTGAAAATATAGAAGAAAAAATTAATAATCAATCAGAATCTACAGAAATTGAAGATATTGAAGCAGATATTAATTTAGATGATTTAGAGATGGATTTGGGAGATTTGGGGGATTTAGAAATTTAATTTAATAAAAAAAACAGATATTTTATCTGTTTTTTTTATAATTATAATTAAAAATATTGAAAAAAAATGGTTATTATTTTTTTCCTAAAAATTTTAATGCTTCTTGTATTTTTTTTTCTATATTTTTTTCTGTATTTTGTTCTAATGCTTTTATTATTTCTGGTCGAGAAAAACCTAGGGCTTCAAGGGTTTCATAAACTTCTAAATCAAAATTATCGTTTTCTTTTGTATCAATATTAATTTTTTCTATTTTATTTTTTAATTCTACAATTATTTTTTGTGCATTTTTTTTACCAATACCAGAAACTTTAGTTAATTCTTCTATGCTGTTTGAAATGACAGCTCTTTTTAAAGATTGGGGAGAAGTAACATTCATAATAGATAAACCAACTTTTGGTCCAATTCCTGATATGGAGATTAGAAGTTCAAAAATTTTTAATTCGTTTATGGTTTTAAAACCAAATAAATCAAGGGCAGTTTCTCGTACTACTTGATATGTCCATAAAAACAAATTTTGATTTTTTTTAAGTTTTAAATTTAAATTTCCTGTGTATATTTTATATCCAATATCATGAGTTTCTAAAATTATGTAGTTATTTTCTATAAAAATAATCTTTCCTTTTATTGAAGTTATCATCTTGCTTTTTTAGTCGTTTTAGTATAATATATAACATCAGTTATGGCAATCATTAAATCAGCAAAAAAAAGAATAAGGTCTTCAGAAAAAAAAAGAATTGTTAATTTGAGAAGACTAAGAACAATGAAGGAAGAAACAAAAAAGTTTTTGAAATTAATTGTTGCAAAAAAAATAGAGGATGCTCAGAAAATTTTACCAAAACTTTATCAATCTATTGATAAAGCCGTAAAAAATGGCATAATCAAAAAAAATAATGCTGCTAGAAAAAAATCTAGATTGACAAAAAAAATCGTAGATTTAAAAAAGAAAAAATAGATTATAAATTAAATAAAAACATCAAATATTATTTGGTGTTTTTTTTATTATATTATTTGTTACGTAGCATGTTACGTAACATGCTACGTAACAAATAATTTATTTTTAATTAGTTTTTTGCAAAAATTAGTCCAGACGCCAGGACTTGAACCTGGGACCACAAAGGTATAAGCTTTGCGCTCTACCAACTGAGCTACGTCTGGACAAATTCTTTCAATAAACTTTAATTTTCAATATTTTTAGTATGGAAAACTTTAATATTATACCAAATTTTTTATAAAGAAAAAGAAAAAATTTTATGTCAACATTGATTTACTTTGTTACTTTTGTTAGAATTTAAATAATGCCAAAAGATTTTTCTCATTATTTACCAAGTCGTTTTGTACTTTTTTTTGTGATTATTCCTGCTATTTTTTTTGTTGTCTTTTTTTTAACTAAAGATTATTTTTTTAAAGGTAGTTTTTTAAAAAATATGGGACAAAATCATCCTGCTGAAATTTTTGATTTAGAATCTACAGAAAGAGATACTGATGGAGATGGGCTTTTGGATTGGCAAGAAAAATTATATAAAACAGATGTTAATAAAAAAGACACAGATGGAGATGGTATTGTAGATGGAATTGAGGCAAGAATGGGTACAGACCCAACAGACCCCTTTAATATTGAATTTTCAAAAAAACAAGAAATAGCAAAAAAAGAGGAAAAAACTTATAAAGATGATGAAAATTTATCTAAAACGGATGTTGTATCTAGAGATTTTTTTATAAAGTTAATGGAGCTGAAAGAGTCAAATTTATCTTTTAATAAAAATGCACAAAAACAAGTTATAGATGAATTAATTAAAGAAAATAAAGTTACTTTATTTGATAAATATAATTTAGAATTTTTAGAAATTTCACAGAATACAACAATTAAATCATTCAAAAAAGAATTAGAAAATACTTTGAATAATTATTCTTTAGAAAATTTTAAAGATGAAACAATTTTATTTTCTCAATGGTTAGAAGAAAAAAATGATGATTATTTAATAATTATTAATGATCAAGTAACTAAATATAAAGAATTAGAGGAGGAATTGTTAAAATTAAAAGTACCAAATTCTTTAAAAATTTTGTATTTAGAGTATATCAATTCATTTGTATTGTATGTTGAAATAATTGATTCTTTAGAAAATTTTAAAGATGATCCGGTTCTTGTTTCATCAATGATTCTTTTGTATAATAAGGCAGAGAAAAGATTAGCTGGAGCAACTCAATCTTTAGCACATTTTTTTAAAATAAATATTTAATTTTATGTCATATAATATATATAATAAAATACAAAAAAAAATAATAGTTATTTTTTCAGTTTTTATTTTATTTTTTTTAATTAATATTTCAATTACAAATGCGGTGGAGAGTGGGGGGTTATCTAGCGTCGCCGCTTCTAATTGGTTAAATACTGCAATAAGTGGACATAGTCCTCAAATGAATAATAGTGCAAAAGAACGAGCCCTTGCTTCTATTTCTGGCGCCATGAAACAAGAAGTTGTTCAAAAAGTTAATAAATCAACTATAGATTGGGTAAATAATGGTTTTGATGGAAAACCAGCATATATGACAGATCCATATTCAGTTTTAAGAACAACAACAGAGAAAGTTGTAGAAGATGTTGTGTATGGTGATTATTCCTTAAAACATATTTCTCCTGATTTTGAATTACCTTTAAAATTTGCCATTAATGATTATTATTTTGGACAAAAACCGGGAGAGTTATCTTATCAACCTGTATCTACCGTTAATAAATATGTAGACGATGAAGTATTTTCTTGGAGTAAATTTTTAGATATGGGTACAAATCCAGCTAATTCTTTATTTTCAAATTATTATAATTTAATCGATGATATTGATAGAGTTGTGGGAGAAAGAGGAAGTAATTTACAAGAGGAAATAGATAGAGGAAAAGGGTATCTTTCCTTAAGACAATGCGAAGATGGTTGGGAATATGACGGTTCTTCTGAAGCAGCAAAACATTGTAAGATAGTTACTCCTGGATATACAATTGCAGAGCAAGTAAATAAGGCTATTAGTTCTGATGTTGATAGAGTAATATTTGCAAATGAGGTAGATGAATTGATGGGAGTTTTGGTGGATGGTTTATTAAGTAAAACATTAAGTTCTGGTGGACTAGCTTCAATTTCTGATCCTGATTATAGTAATATGGGTGTAAAGTCAGAAATATTTTTATCTGAAAAAAATCGTTTGTTATTACAATTTGATAGTAGGGCATATGATATTGCTGTGAAAATTTTAGAAAGTCAAAAAAGAACTTTGGAAAATGTAAAAAGTCATGTTCAAGGGACTTTATCTTGTTGGGGGGATAAAGAAACTAAAAAGGAAAATGGTTCTTCTTTTTATAGAAATAGCGCTGGAAGTTTAGAAGATCCGCGTTATGAAATTTTAGTTTCTGGAACAATAGAAAAACATGTGGAAACTGTGGGGGCATTTGATTCTTTTACGGAAATACAAAAAGATATAAATAATATTGATAGAAAAATTTTAGATTTATTTGTTGAAAAAAGTAAAATTGGCGATATTCAAATTGCTATTTCAGATGCTAAAGAATATGCAGAACTTTATGATATCGTGAATTATAGTAATTTAGGTATTATTAATTTAATGGATTTTAAAAATGAAAAAAAAGATTTAGAAGCAAAATATAATAGTATTATAAATGGAAAAATAATTGGATATACCGGAAATATACCAATAAAAATGGGGGGTGTTAATGCTTCTGGTGTATATTGCCAGTCTTTTGATTTAGAAGGAAGACCAAGCGGAACAATAGAAAATTCTTCAGAAGAGTTTGATGTTTTTAATAAAAATGATGCAGTATTTATAGATGGATACGATTCTAGAAATGATATATGGAATTTAAATAATGGAGGGAATATAAGTACAGAATATGATGATAGTTATTTTTCATATGATGGGCATGGTGTTTCTTATAAAAATTTAATTTCTGTTAAAACACCATCAAAAGCTGGAATAGAAGACATTATTAGTATAAAAGATTTTTTTGAAAAAGAAGTAAAAACAAAATTAAGTGGAGGTAAAAATTATTTAGCTTTTTTAAAGAAATCTATTATAGGTTCATATGATAATTATGATTTTAATTCTTTTTTGGTTGATAAAAAAGTTAGTTATCAGGAGGGGTTGGGAGATAAAATAATAGACAAAATTAGTGGGGCAGAAAGATATTGTACTACAAATGGTTGGAGTAGATATAAAGTGTATTTACCGCCAACGGCTAAAAAAATTGCTTTATTATTTAGACCAGAAAGAGATATTTTACATAGAATTCATTTAACATATAATCCAATTAATAATATTAATCATAAGGGGGTAAAAACTTTATCTTATGAAAATGAAGCTTTAGATTTAGACCATTCAGATTTAACTGATTTATTTGAAAATTCGGAAACTGTTTTATTAAATGCAAAATATCAGGGTCCATTTTTATCTGATAAAGAGGTTGGAGTATCTGTGGCAGGATTAGTATTGGGTGAAGCAGAAATTAAAAAATATATAAAAAATAATGGGGGGTGGCTTTATATTGATATCGCACAAGATTTAAATGCAGCTGGGGAAAAAGTTTTTGATAAAGATAATAAAGTAAAGATTTTTTATTATGTTGATGTAGATAGAGAGAATACTCAATATTTAGAATGGGTTAATAATATGGATCAATTTATTAAAGATGTTAATGTTGATGTCGTGGAAGAAGAATGTTTATAAAAAAATTATGTTAAATTATACAGAAGAAAAAATTAAAAAGGCCTATGATGATTCATCTCCAGCTATTAAAGCTATTTTGGGGGATACATGGATACCAGAAAGTAGTCAATTAATTGGAAAAAAATTAAACATAAGAATCGATAAAGTTGGATTATTGATAAAAATAATTGGTTTTGTGCTTTTGGATTTAATTCCTATTTCTAAATTTACAGCGGTGGTAGAATCGGAATTTGGTTTGAGTAAAAGTAATGCGGAAGATGTTGCTAAAGAAGTTGATGAACATATTTTTATTAAAGTTAGAATGAAGGTTAGAGAATATAAAAATAATGAAGAAAAAAAACAGGAGGTTGAGGTTAAAGATAATTCTTTGATAAAGGGAATGAAAGATAGTGGGGGAGAAATAATTTCCAAAAATGAAACAATAGAAGTAGATCCTTATCGTGAAGATTTAGATTAATTTTTTTCTAATTATGTTAAAATAAAAAACATGAAAAAGACTTTATTAAAAAATTTAATTATTATTTTTATTTTATTTTTAACCCTTTTTTCTTTTGTTGGTGCGAGCAATATTTTATTGGAAGATTACGGCGGTTTATTTTCTACTAATATGCAAGAATTACAAGGCGATCCCTCTGTTGCTTTGGCTAAGTATATAGATTTAATTGTAAAAATAGCTTTTGGTCTTGGTTCAATTGCGGCGGTAGCTTTGATTGTTTGGGGTGGTATGGATTATATCGGAGAAAGTTTTACAAAAAAAATAGATGGTAAAAATAAAATTATAAGAGGAATAGGGGCTGTTATTCTTTTGGCAGTAGCTTTTATTTTTTTTCAAAAAGTAAATCCTGAAACTTTAATTGTGAGGTTTAATCCGATATCAACGGAAACGGTCATCGGGGGTTCGACGGACACTTCTGTTTCAAGTGGGCAAAATATTCCTCCAGATACTCGCACAACTTCACTTCACCCAACAGTACAAAAATATGCAGAAGAATTTTTAAAAGATGCTAAAGAAAATCATGGTATTGAATTAAAAGTTACAGATACTTTAAGAACTTTTGAGCAACAATCTGCATTATATGCAAAAGGAAGAACAACGGGGGGACAAAAAGTAACAAAAGCGAAAGCGGGACAAAGTTATTATAATTATGGTTTAGCTTTTGATGTTGTAGAAATAAAAGATGGAAAAGCTATATATAATGACTCAGATGGTGCACAATGGGAAAAAATTGGAGCAATTGGTAAAAGTCATGGTTTTGTATGGGGTGGAGATTTCACATCTCTTGTAGATAAACCTCATTTTGAAATGACTTTTGGATTATCTATTCAACAATTACAAAATGGAGAGTACCCCTCTGTATAAAAGTTTTTTATAATTTTTTTTATGCTAAAATTAATTTATTATGACAAAAATTTTATTTAAAAATATATTTATTCTTTTAATAAGTTTTCTTTTCTTTTTTTCTCCCTTTTCTTTTTTGTATGCAGACCCCATTGATACCGCTACTAATATTGTAAACAACATTAGTAACAATACACAAGCTTTTTCTAATAATGACACCAGTCAAATATTATTAGAAAATTATGGCGGTTTATTTTCTACTAATATGGAAGAATTACAGAGTGATCCTTCTGTTGCTTTGGCTAAGTATATAGATTTAATTGTAAAAATAGCTTTTGGTCTTGGTTCAATTGCGGCGGTAGCTTTGATTGTTTGGGGTGGTATGGATTATATCGGAGAAAGTTTTACAAAAAAAATAGATGGTAAAAATAAAATTATAAGAGGAATAGGGGCTATCGTGCTTTTGGCAGTAGCTTTTATTTTTTTTCAAAAAGTTAATCCTGAAACTTTAATTGTGAGGTTTAATCCCGTGAATTCAGATATTTCGGTAGCTTCCTCTAATGCTCCGAATATTACTACTGGACCCTCCATACAATCATATAAATTACACAAAATAGAAGCGGAAAAAAGTGGATATATAGAAAAAAAAATGGATGAAAAAGAAGATTGTGAAACTTGGCAACGAGAAAATAGTATACAACAACAATACCTTACTCCTGATTTTTGTATTTTTGATGGTTCATCGTGGGTGTCATTTTATAAAAAACAAGCCCCATATCACAGAGAATTTTCTTTAACTGGATTATCTGTACAATTTGGTGGAGGAACAACTGAGGGAGCCTTAACACAGGCTCAGGTACTTTTAGCATGTAAACCCGTAGAGAATAATTTAAAAAGATTGTGCACAGATTTTAAAGCTACGATAGCGACACAGGGTGGTAAAGTCCATCGGGATAGATGTGGAGTAATAAGTGCAAGTTATGATGGATCAACGGCTATATGTACAAATTCTATAGAATATTTTTCATTTTATCAAATATTTCCCCCCAAACCCCCATCTTATGGTTCAATGGGTCCTCTCGATGTATTTAGCATAACCAATAGTTTTATTCCGGGCGGTACTCCATCTTCAATTTCTAATCTTTTATCTGGTACAGTTAATAATTTTATTAGCTCCCAACTCCCAGTTGATATTTCTCTTACTAGTGTGATGAGTTCTATAACGAACGGTGAAAATTTGGCAGGTTTAGTAATGAACGAAGCTATGATGCCCATTGTTGATTCTGCTGGTTTGAGTGGATTAACTAATACTATTCTTGGATTTGCTTCTAGTCAAAATCCTGTTCTTTCAACTTTTCAAAATACAATACAGGGTACTTTAGATGTGGAAGATTTAGCAAAAGAATTTTTAAATAATACGTCTAATCCACTTTATGAATCATATGGAAACCAATTTTTAAACTTTACAAATAGTGCAAATCCATTTGAAAGCATAAATGATTTAAAACAATTATCAAATGAAATATTAAATAATGTAAACATTGATTCTCCAGAATTAAAAGATTTAGCAAATAAAGGACTTGCTTTGGCAGTGGAATATCAAAAAACAGGAAATTTACCACAGATGAGTAATGTTTTGGAAAATATAGGAGACATGAGAAATTTAGCTCTAAATCAAAATTTTGAAGAATTAACAGTAAAAGGTATTGAACTTTTAGGTTTTGATAATGATACAACATCTGTTGTGGCAAATATAGCGGGACAAACATTTGATATTAAAAATGTAACTGATCTTATATACCATGAAACCGAAAGGCTTGGTTTCGGTGGTGTAACCAATGAAGTATTTGGGCTTTTGAACGTGCCACAAGAACTTGAGAGAATGGTTCAAAACACTGCATCTATAGAAGGAATAGCAAAAAAGTTATTAAATACAACAACAAATACTACTTCAAAAGAAATAGCTTCAAAATTTGTAAATATAACCCAAAATCCAATTACAAATACTTCTGCCTTACAAAATGTTAATAACGAAGTGATATCTTTTATGAAAAGTAATTCAGGAGTTGATTCTAGTGAAATGAGAAGTTTAGCACAGTATTCTGAAAAATTAATAGCAAACATAAAACAAACACCTGAATTAATACCGCAAGCAAATACGTTAACAAAAGAAACAAGAATTATTTATGAACAAGCTGTAGCTGCAAAGTATGCTGGTACTTTTGAAAAAACATCTAATTTAGCTATAGAATGGAGCGATATATCATTGTAAAAAATAATATAAAAATATAAAAAAGAATACTGATATTATTAACCAACAACTCAATTACCTTATAATTTTACTACATCTTTCTCCAAAATTTATCCTCTAACTTCACAAAAAAGCCTTAAAATATATCTATATTCTTCTTTTTTTTGTTTCGTTACAGAATAAATTTTGAAGAAATATTGTAGTGTAATTGAGTTGCTGGTTAATAATGTTAAATTTTACGGACGCGGACGAAAAAGTGCTGGGTAAAAAATAATTTAAATGATATACTTTAAATTAAGTTATGGATGTTTTTAAAATTGAAAAAAATAAAAGTTATTTTATATTTCATATTTCTTCTGCTGAAGTTTTAGGTTCTATTGTTTCATATGATTTTGAGTCAAAAAAACCAAAAATTGTTTTTTTTACAAAAAAGAAAATTGAATTTAATAAAAATCTTGAGTCGGATATTTTTAAAAAAAATACCGAAAATGCTTTGGAAAAAGTTTGTCAGTCTTTGGAAGATTATCTTTCTATTTTGGGGCAAGAAGTAATTGACAGGGCTTTTGTATTTTTAACTTCGCCTTGGGTTAAAAAAAATATTTTTACTTTAAATGATGAGAGAATTAGTCCTTTTAAGGTGAGTGAAAAGTATTTAAAAGGAATTATAGAAAATGCTGGAAGTATAAAAGATAACGAAACTTTATTGAAGGTAGATATTATGTCTATTAAAGCGAATGGTTACAATGTAACACTTCCTGATTTAATTGATAAAAAGGTTTCTAAATTAGAAATATCACTTTTAGATACTGTTTTAAAAAAGAGAATGGAAAAAGGTTTAGATGGAGTAATAGGGTCTAAATTTCCTTTTTTGGAAACTACTTTTTTAGGATTTTTGCCAACTTTTTTTAATCAGATACAAAAAATTTATAATACTGATAGCGACTTTGCTTTTTTAGATTTTTCTGGAGAGTATAGTGATTTCGGACTTTTTATAGATAATAAAATAGAGGTGTTGTCTGCATATCCCATAGGAATAAATAAAATATTGCGTATTTTAGTTGTTGAGAAAATAGCAAAAAATTTTGATCAGGCTGAATATTTATTTGATTTATATTTAAAAAAAAGATTAGATGAGGATGTGAGTTTAAAAATAAAGAATGTTGTAGATAAAGAGAGTGGGTCGTTGAGAGAGTTTATAAAGAAAGTTTCGGGGGGAAAAATGGAAATAGATTTAATTGGAGATATTTTTGTTTTTACACCTTCTTTTAAAACGCAAGTGATTGTAAAAGATTTAAAGATTTTTAAAAATTTAATATTTATAGATAAATTATTTTTAAAAGATTTTGTTTTTGTGGAAGATGAAAAATATTTTAATAATTTTATAGCTTTGGAGGGTCAGTATATTTTTGATGTTTTTTAATCCAGCATTTTTTTGTCCGCGTTCGTAAGGTCCGATTTGTGGGATTTCGCAAAATCCTACAAATCGGACCTTTTGAAAAACGTTGTTGGCCGTCATGATATTGTCCCTTGTTGTTGTCAAAATCCGATTCATAAAATTTTACAACCTAGTATTTTTTTTATAAAATATTAAATAATTAAGTATTTTTTTTATAACGCACAAAATGAATATTTTATAAAATCGAACTATTTCGACAAAAGTGCTGGGTTACCGTACAAATCGGATTTGTTGGAAAATGTTGGAAAGGGGTGTTGGAAAGGGGGGATTTGACAATGTGTAAAAACTGTTGATTAATCTATTTACAAAGTGTGTTTTTCAGTATATAATTTAAATATACGAAAGTAAGAAAACCTAAATTTAAGCAAAGTCAACAAA
>JAGLGQ010000001.1 GCA_023143935.1 Minisyncoccota bacterium | reverse complement strand
GAGATATAACAGATGTTGTATTCACCGGTGGAGGTTCTTTATTTAAAGATATTTTATTCTTTGTATCTAAAAAACTATCTGCTAATGTTTCTAATGCAGATCCTTTTTCAAAAGTTTCTAATCCTGCATTTTTAGATGCAGCATTAAAAGAAGCTGGGCCCGAATTTTCCGTAGCTGTGGGAGTAGCATTAAGAGGATTAAAATAATATTTAATATTTAATATTTAAAAAACAAAAAAACCTGCGAAGCAGGTTTTTTCTATCAAAGTTTTTGTTATTACGCATTATCCTTTATTCCACCTTCCGGTTCGTTGATTTTTAGGTTTACTCTAGAGTTATTTTTCATACCAACTACCCTAAGAAGTGTTCTTATGGCACTTGCAGTTCTTCCACTTTTTCCAATCACTTGAGACATATCGTCTTTGTGAACAGACAGCGTAAGAAGAACACCCATCTCGTCAACTGTACGTTCTATTTGAACAGTTTCAGGGTTGCCAACAAGAGCCTTAATAACTAACTCTAAAAATTCAGCGTCTTTTTCTTTCATGTTTTTCTAAATTAATAACCTAGTAATAACCGGAGCTTCTGTGGAACAAAAGCTCCTACAATTTATGATAGCAAATATTAAAACTTTGGCAAGATAAATCTAATTAGTTTGTATTATTTTTTCAACAAGCTATAATTTAAAATGAAAGTTTGAGGAAAACAAAAAGAGACTAATTTATATAATTTTTAATTTTAGTCTATTTAATAATTATAAATATTAAAATATTAAAATATATGAACAATAAAATAATTACAAATTTATTATTAGGGTTATTAGTTTTAGTGTTAGCCTTCGGTATATTAAAAACTTCATATAAAGTACAAATGGATTTAGATGTTTCCGAACAAAATAACAATACCATAACAGTTTCTGGAAAAGCGGAAAGGCAGGTTGTACCAGATACATCAAGGATATCTTTTTATGTTACTAAAAAAAGTATAGATCAAAAAGAAGCTGCTAATTATGTAAATAAAAAAACTAAAGAAGTGGTAAATATATTGAAAGAGTTAAAAATAGAAGAAAAAGATATTAAAACTACTAATTATTCTTTACAACCCGAGTATAGTTGGAATAATGGAAAAAGAAATTTTACTGGATATAGAGTAAAACAAAATGTTACCATCGTAATTAGGGATTTAGAACAAGTTTCAGGAGTTTTAGCAAAAGTTATAGAACAGTCCGTAGACGATTTAAATGGACCAAATATGTTTATTGACAAGTTAGATGACATAAAAGAAAAATTGCGTTCAGAAGCTATTTTAGATGCAAAAAGTAAGGCAAAAAAATTAGCGTCAGAATTAGGAGTTAATTTAAGTAAAATTGTAGGATTTTCAGAATCTGGAGAAAGTCAAAACTATTATGTGAGAAGTAAGGGATATACAGAATCTTTTTCTATGGATGGAGGCATAGAAGAACCCGAAATAAATCCGGGAGAAGAAAAAATTACAAAAAGCGTATCTATTACATTTAAAATTGAAAATTAATTTTAAAATAATATTTTGATTAGACAAGAATTTTTAATTAAATTCTTGTTTTTTGTTATTGACAAAAACATAATAAATAGGTTATACTAATAATATGATAACATCTCATGAAACAAAACCTTCGGAAGAAAATGTGGTTGACCTAAGCCTTTTACGAGATGAACAAAAAATAAAAGGTTGGTTAGGGTTTGAAAACAATGGTTTTTTAGATTTTGATATTTTAAGAATATTATTTCCCCTTTTAACATTGTCTTTATGTGAAGAAATATTTGATAAAGAATATAATGGATTAACAATCAGTGAAAAAATATTGAAGTTTAATAATAAAATTAAAAAAAATGATGAAAAAAAGACTCCAAAAATTATATTAAAAGAAATTGGAGAAGAAATTAAACTAGGGGAGTGGTATAAAGCTAAAATAAAATGTGAATTTTTATCTGAACGATTAGCAGGTATGGAAAATTTGGGAAAAAATATTAAATATGTTTCTAGGGTAAGGAAAGAAGTGGATAAGTTAAAAACAAAGATTTCAGCAATTGAGATTGATAATTTGGTAAAAAGTATACACGGAGAAATAGATAGAAGAGAAAATATTAATATAATAAAAATTCGTTTAGAAAATTTAATTTATAAGTTAAATTTTTTGAAAAGTTCAAATATTATCCCAGATGATTTTATAAAAAAAATGGAAGAAGAAATTTGTTGGTTGGAAAAAATTATTAAAGATATAAAAAACAAAAGCTAATCCGACAAAAGTACAATTTTTTCCCATTTTTAAGTAGTTAGTTTTTGCTAAATAGATATGTTAATATATATATATGAATAAAAAAATCTTAATTGTAGAAGATGAAGCTCCAATTCTAAAGTTAATGCAGGAAGTTTTAGAAAAAGAAGGATTTAATATTATAACAGCTAATAACGGTGAGAGAGGTTTTGAATTAGCCATGTCCGAAAAACCTCAACTTATAATTCTTGATTTAATGCTACCAAAACTTAGTGGGAGGGAGGTTTTGAATAAATTGAGAAAAACCGAAGAACATAAAGACACAAGGATATTTATTTTAACTAATATTTCTGGTGTTGAAAACATAGAATCTTTTGTTGATTCTGATAAAACTTCATATTTTTTGAAAACTGATATAAAAATGAAAAAATTAGTAAAAAATATAAAAGAATTTTTTGAAGATATATAAAATCATATTATTTTAATTATGAAAGATATTGATAAAAAAAATAATAAAAAAACCTTGAGGGTTTTTTTGTTTGGAACTATTGAAAAAAAATTGTTTTTCTTTTTTTTAGGAGCTATTTTTTTACCTTTAATAATAGCTGGGCTTATAAATTTAAAAAATGCTAGTGATATCTTATTAGAACTATCTTTAGATAGAATGTTACATGATTCAGATTTTAGAGCAAGAGAAATAGCTTTTAATTTAGAAAATTTTAAAAAAGAAGTAATTTTTTTAGCAAACAATAATATTATTTTAAATTTAGTGACTAATGATGATATTTCCGTTGAATCCAACACGGAAACATCCGTCGTAAAATTAGCAGATGTTTTTAAAAAAGTTATATCAGTAAACGAAGGAGAAATTTATCAAATTCGTTTTTTAAACGAGAAAGGCAAAGAAGTAGTTAAGGTTGTTTCTAAAAATGGAGAAATTCAACAAATTTCGGAAGAAAATTTACAAATCAAATCAAATAGAGATTATTTTCAAGAAGTAAAAAAATTAAAACAGGGTGAATTTTATGTTTCTAATTTAAATTTAAATAAAGAAGATATTCCCCCCAAAATAGAAATTCCTTACACGGCAATAATTAAATATGCTTCTCCTGTTTATGATAGAAACGGAGTTTTTAAGGGTGCTGTTATTTTAAATTTATTTTCACACGCTATTTTAAAATCTTTTTCTTCTACTACCACAAAAGAACATTATGATTTAGGAGTTCAATATAATTTAATTAAAGAATTTTTAATAGATAAAGATGGGTTTTATATGTTACATCCCGAAAGGCAAAAAATGTGGGGAGGGGTAGAAAATTTGAATACAGGAATTAATATAAAATCAGATTTTTCTGAAGAAACAGTTCAAGAGATTTTTTCAAAAAAATTTGGAACCATTTATTTAAAAGATCAAGAATTTGTTTTAGCATATCATACCATAGTTTTAAATCCTCAATTTCCAGAAACTTTTTGGGTAAGTTTAAAGGGAATTCCTGAATCGGTAGTTTTATCTAAAGGAGTTCAATTAAAAAAAACATTTATTTTTTTCATTTTTTTAGCAATTATTTTTGCAGGATTTTTAATTTATTTTTTATCTAGAATAATAGCAAGACCTATTAAAAAATTACGAGAGGGTGTTATGTTGATAGAACAAGGGGATTTTTCTCATAAAGTTGGAACGGATAAGGAAGATGAAATAGGAATTTTATCTAGAGCTTTTGATAGAGTAACAGCAAAACTTTTAGCATTAAGATCGGAAAAGTTAGAATTATTAGAAAAATCTAAAATAGAACTTGAAAAAAAAGTAACCGAAAAAACAATTTCTCTTAGAGAAGCTCAAGACGCCGTTCTAGATGTTTTAGTAGATGTAAAAAAATCAAAAAGTAAAATAGAAGAAGAAAAAGCAAAAAGTGAAGCTATTTTTAGTAGTATCGGGGAGGGACTTGTGGTTTTAGATGAAAAAGGTATTGTTAATGTAGTTAATCAAAAAGCTTTAGTTTTATTAGATTTTAGACGCAGTTCCCCGCTTGGTAAATCATGGGAAAATGTATTAGTTGTCCAAGAAAAAGAAAAGATATTTGAAAAAGATAAAAAGACTCTTTCTTTTGATAAAATTTTTGTTGAAGTTCCTGAAAATAAAATTCTTCATCTTTTTCGTACAGATAAAACATCTTTTCCTGCTTTAATTTCCGCCTCCCCAATTATATTAAATAATAAACATGTTGGAGCTGTTATTGCGTTTAGAGATGTTACTAGGGAAATGGAAGTTGATAAAGCAAAATCCGAATTTGTATCCCTAGCTTCTCATCAACTTCGTACACCGCTTTCGTCTATTAATTGGTTTTCTGAGATGCTTATGGATAAAGAAATTGGTGAATTAAATGAAAAACAAAATAGTTATTTAATGGAAATTGATAAAAGTAGTCATAGAATGACAGAGCTTGTAGGTGCACTTTTGAATGTTTCTAGAATTGAACTGGGTACTCTGGTTATAAATCCTACACCTACAGATATAAGAAAAGTAATGAAAGATGTTTTGGATGAATTAAAATTAGCTATAAATCAGAAAAAAATAAAAGTTAAAATTGATTTTCAGAAAAATCTATCTATTTTAAATGTAGATGATAAAATTATAAGAGTAGCTTTTCAAAATTTAGTGTCCAACGCAGTTAAATATACCCAAGAAGGTGGACAAATTAAAATAGAAATCAAAGAAAAAAATAAAGATATAATTATTTCTGTTGCAGATAATGGATTAGGAATTCCCAAAAAATTTCACGAAAGAATTTTTAGTAAATTGTACCGTGCAGATAATGTGAGAAATACAGACACGGCAGGAACTGGACTTGGTTTATATATTACAAAATCAATCATTGAACAATCAGGAGGAAAAATTTGGTTTGAATCTCCAACCACTGAGATTAAAAATAAAGACGGAGAAATGATTGCGGGGGGAACAACTTTTTATTGTACAATTCCCAAAACTGGAATGAAAAGCAAAAAAGGGTCAAGAGAACTTTCTTGATTTTAAAATTTATTAAGATAAAATAATATTAATTATGGCAGATATAAAAAAAGTTTTAATAGTTGAAGACGAGAATTCGTTAAGAATGGCTTTGGTTGATAAATTTACCAGAGAGAAATTTAAGGTTGTAGAAGCAAAAAATGGACGAGAAGGATTAGAATTAGCCGTAAGTGAAAAACCAGATATTATATTACTTGATTTATTAATGCCAGATATGGATGGTTTAACTATGGTTGATGAGATGCAAAAAATAGAGGGAATGGATGAAACACCCATAATAGTATTAACAAATTCTTCGGGTACGAATTCTGTGATAGATGTATTAGATCATGGCATTACTGATTATTTAATAAAAAGTGATTGGTCTATTGCAGATATAGTAGATAAAGTAAAAGATAAATTAAGAATTTAATTTATCTTTTGTACAATTTAGGATAATAAAAAAATCAAAAATAGTAAAATATGATATAATTTTTTGTATGAAAAATTCCATAAATATATTATTTCTTTTATTTTTAATATTTTTATTTTCTGTTTTTTTATTTTTAAATATTAAAAAACAAAAAGAATATGATGAATTAGCTTTTAGTAATTTTATTCAAACTCATGAAAAAGAAGTTTTTTCTTTAAATAAAAAAAATTTAGAACAAGGAGCTGGACTTTCTGAAAAAATAATAGAAATAGAATTTTTAAAGGAACAATTAGAGGAAGAACAAAATCTTTATAATGAATTAGAAGAAAAAATAGAAAAAATAGCAAAATCAGTAGGGATTTTAGAAAAAATTAAAAAAGTTGATAAAGAACTTTTAGCCAAATATTCAAAAGTATATTTTTTAAATGAACATTATACACCTAAAAATTTAGAAGATATTGAGGAAAAATTTCTTTTTAATACAGGTAAAAAATTACAAATTAGAAAAGAAATCAATGAATTTTTAGAAGAAATGTTTGAAGATGCAAAAGATGATAATATAATTTTAAAAATTATTTCAGCTTATCGTTCTTATGAATATCAGGGGCAAATAAAGGATAATGGTTCAATAATACATGGTCAAGATTATGCCGACAAATATATTGCAGATCAGGGACTTTCTGAACACCAACTTGGTACCACAATTGATATTGTGAGTAAATCTGGAAAAATGACTGGTTTTGATGATACAGAAGAATATCAATGGCTTTTAGATAATGCCCATAAATATGGTTTTATTTTATCGTACCCAGAAAAAAATTATTATTATAATTTTGAACCATGGCATTGGAGATTTGTAGGAAAAAAATTAGCAGATGATTTATATGATGACAAAAAATATTTTTACGATTTATCACAAAGAAATATAAATAAATACACTCAATATTTTTTTGATGATTAAAATAAAGATAAAATTTATTATAATTTTATGTTAAAATAATTTGAATGAATTTAGCTAAAGTTTACTCCGCACAATTTGATGTATTAAATTCCTTTATTGTTGAAATTGAGGTTGATATTTATAAATCTGGAGTTCCTGTTTTTAAAATTGTAGGTCTTCCCGATAAGGCAGTAGATGAATCAAAAGAAAGAGTTTCCACTGCTTTAAAAAATATTGGTTTTAGTGATGAGAATCCAAAAAGATATAAAGTTACGGCGTCACTTTCACCAGCAGATCAAAAAAAAGAAGGACCTATTTTTGATTTACCAATTGCTGTGGGATATTTACTTGCTAACGGCGACATAGATTTTAATCCAGAAAATAAAATTTTTGTGGGCGAACTTGCATTAGACGGAAGTTTAAAAAAAATAAAAGGTATTTTGGCAATAGTAAGAATTGCCAAAGAAAAAGGGTTTTCTTCAGTTTATGTTCCCGAAGAAAATGTAAAAGAGGCATCACTGGTAGATGATATAAACATTTTTGGAGTTAAAAATTTAAAAAATTTAGTGGAACATTTAAGACAAGAAAAAAACGAGGAAAAAAATTTAAATAAAGTTATAAAACCATCTGTCAGTGAATTATTAGAAGAATATAATAAATATAATAAAGTAGATTTTTGTGATGTAATTGAACAAGAAGTTGCAAAAAGAGCATTAGAAATTGCCGCCGCTGGTGGTCATAACATTGCCATGTACGGACCCGCTGGTACTGGAAAGACAATGCTTGCACGAGCTTTTACTACAATTTTACCAAAATTATCCAAAGAACAAGCGTTAGAAGTAACAGAAATACATTCCACCGTGGGAGTTTTAGACCAAACATTAATTTCCACACCTCCCTTTAGGTCTCCACACCATACAGCATCATATGTAGCTGTAATTGGTGGGGGAACTTATCCAAAACCGGGAGAGGTTACCTTATCTCACAGGGGAGTTTTATTTTTAGATGAATTTGTTGAATTTGATAAAAGAGTATTAGAATCTTTAAGGGAACCGTTGGAAGATGGATTTGTGAACATATCCAGAGCTAAAGGAAGTGTAAAATTTCCCGCAAGGTTTACTTTAATAGCTGCACTAAATCCACCATCAGAAGTTTTTAGAAATGGAGGGTCTGTTTCTTATGCAGAAGCTCAGAAATTTAGAAAAAAACTTTCTGGTCCCATAATAGATAGAATTGACCTTTGGACCGAAGTGGCAAAAGTTGATCATAAAAAACTTTCTGGGGGCGGTAATCAAACAGAAAAATCTGAGAATATTAGAAATAGGGTAGAAAAAGCAAGAAAATTACAAAAAGAAAGATACAATGAAGAAATTTTAAATGCCAATATCGGAGTTAAGGAAATAAACAAATATATTAATTTAAACGATGAACAAAAAAATATTTTAGAAGATGCCGCAAAAAAATTAGATTTTTCTCCGCGTGTGTATCATAAAATTTTAAAAATTTCTCAAACAATAGCCGATTTAGATAATGATGGAAAAATAAAAAAAGAACATATTTTAGAAGCTCTTCAATATAGACCAAAAGAAATTATTTAATTTTTAATAAAAAATTAAATTTTATTTTATTTTTAGATTAATAAAAAACGACACAAAAAATTGCCACGGCAATTTTTTGCGTCGTTTTATGTCTATTTTCCATTCTTTTTTTTGCTATAATAATATTATGAATAAAAAAGAAATTTTGCCAGCTATTTTAGAAAAAACATTTTCTGAAATTAAAGAAAAAATAATGCAAACACAAGATTTTGTTGATTTTGTACAAGTAGATATTTGTGATGGGAAATTTGTTCCATCAAAAACCGTTGCATCAACTGGATGTCATGGATTTTTTTTAAAATTAAAAAAAATTACAAAAAAAGTGGGATTTGAATTAGATATGATGGTAGATTTAGATATTAAAATCAAAGGCAGATTTGAAAAATGGCTTAACGCAATTAAAATTTCTGAAGCAAAAAGAGTAGTTTTTCATTTTGGTTCAACACAAAAATGGAACGAGATATTTAATTTTTTTAAAACATCAGATATCTTAAAAAAAGTGGAAATCGGATTGGCAGTTCAAATACAACATAAAGAAAAAGATTATGTAAAACTTTTTGAAAAATATAATTTTGATTATATACAATTTATGGGTATAGAAAAAATTGGTTATGGGGGACAAAAATTAACTCCAAAAGTATATCAAAAAATTAAATCTTTCAAAAAAAAATATCCCAAAATCCCAATATCTGTTGATGGGGGAGTAAAAATTGAAAATGCAAAAAAATTAAAAGAAGCTGGAGCCACAAGACTCGTTTCTGGTTCAGGATTATTTAAAGCAGAAAATATTGAAACAAGAATAAAAGAATTTAAAAATAATTAATTAGTTCTTTCAAGAGAATATTCACCCGTAGTTCCAAAAGGATTGCAAGATTGTACCACATTAAACTTCTTTTCTTCTTCTATTTTTGTTTGTGCGACCATACATTGTTCTCGTGTTGGATAAATTATGGTTGAATTTTGATTTTCTTCTTTTTTAACATCACCTTGTTGTTGAACCACGCTACTTAATTTAGCAGCATCTTTATTTAGTTTGGCAGACCCCCCCTTCCATGTTAAAAAAAATGTTTTTCCGTCAGCATTTAGAATACAACTTTTAACTACAGTACCACCTTGTTGTTGAACAAGCGTTATTTGGTTTTTACAATCTTCCATGCTATTAAATACTAAACCAAACAAATCATTAGAAGAACTTGAAATAGGAGTATTCCATACAATAGGCAACGAACTACCACTATTACTATTTCCACTTGAATTAGGTGTATTCCATGTAATAGGCAATGAACTATTATTACCACTATTGTTATATGAACTGTATGATTGATTACCCAAACTTTCTTGTTCTGTCCATTTATAATCTTCTATTCCCAAAGCTTCAAAAACCCAATCTACAATAAGCCATGCAGAACCAATTAAAACTAATCCTATAATAACATTAGTTAAACCTTTTTTTGCTTCGGTAAGTTTTGTAGTATCCCCCCCTGCCCCAAGAAGTTTAATGCCCGTATATAAAAACATTATTACAGCAAGTAGTGTGGCTATCGTAATTACCCATTTCAAAATATTCTGAATCATTAAAAGAAAATAATGTAAACCACCCTTTCCATCACCACAATCTATCCCACCATAACCAACTATTCCATAATTTCTAGCACAAATCTCCGCACGAGCTTCTGCCATAGCTTCTGCCATAGCTCTTTCGTTTGTTTCTCTATCTTTTCTATATATTGCATTGGTTATATTTTGTGGTACCGGTGTTTGAATTTCTTCTAGTTTTCTTATTCCTATCAAATTTATATTTTCGACAATCCCCGTAGTTCTTGAAAGGACATATTCTATAAGCTTTGCATATCCTTCTGTTTTTTTAACATCAGCTGGATTAATTTGTGGAGATAAATATAAAACAGTATACATTTGATGTTCTATAAATTGTTCATTAGGACTTTGTTTTGTTGTAAGCCCCGTTTTTGTACAGGATTCTATAATAGTACATGTTTCTGGTTTACATGTTTTAAGAGCATTAAGACAATCTTCTTCATTATTTTTTACTATTATTTTAAGATTGGTGCTTAAATTAATTGGTGAAACAGCAAAAATCTGACCAACCGAAACAAAAAAAAGAAAGATAATTGATAAAAAGATAATTGTAATGATTTTAAATTTTTTAAGAAATAACATAATAATCAAATTTTACTACAAGTTAAGGATATCCACAACTCCCCACACTCCTTTTTTCCAACAGGCCCGGCCTGTACGGTAACCCAGTAGCGTCGGTCGTCGCGAGGTCCGATTTCAGAAAATTTGATTGTTAGTTAAAAATATGAAGTATTTTAAACTAACTCAAATTTTTAAGTCGGACCTCTTGAAAAACGTTTGTTTTTTTTATTCTCTATTTTTAATTATCGGGTTGCAATTTTCTCAAAAGTTTATATAGTTTACACATGTTAAAAAGAGTTGTATTTTATTTTTTTATTATTTTTACTTTTTTTCCAGTTTTTTGTTTAGCCTCTGTTTCGTTTTCCGAAATTATGTATGACCCAGACGGGTCTGATGCGGGATATGAATGGATAGAAATAAAAAATAATTCTGAAAATAAAGAAAATTTAAAAGACTGGAAATTTTGTGAAGGAAAAGATACTACAGTTTGCCATTCCTTACGAGAAGATGATAACCCCGATTTCAATTTAGAAGGAAATTCTTTTGGAATTATCACAGATGATAGAGAAAAATTTTTAGAAAAAAATAATTTTACTGGTTTAGTAATTGAATCCACAGGTTTCTCTTTATTAAATTCTGAAGGGGAAAAATTAGAATTAAAAAATAGTAGTGGAAATATTATAGATGCAATAATTTACAATCCAGAGTCTGGGGGAAAAGCAGGAGCTACTTTATGTTTAATTATTGATGTATGGCGAGATTGTGAAAATACAGCTGGAAATGAAAATTGCATATCTGGAAGTAATGACGATAACAGTGACGATGGTGATGATAACAATGATAATAATGATGACAATAATGAAAATGATAACCAAGAAGAGGAAGAAGAAGATGAACCAGAAATTTTTATACCAAATACATATGTAGAATTTACAGATCTTGTGGGTGGAAAAAAAAGAATAAAAGCAGAAATTAATGAGTTTGCAACAGCTATTGCGGGAGCAAGAGCTGTTTTTAGCGGAAGAGCTTTTGGACTTACAGATAACGAAATTCATACGGCAGAATATTTTTGGTCTATGGGAGATGGAGCCAAAGAAAAAGGTAAAGAAATTTATCATGAATATGAATTTCCGGGAGAATATATTATATCTTTAACTACAAAAGTAGGGAAGTTTACTGGAAGTCATAAAAGAAAAATAAAAGTAATAGAACCAGAAATTACTTTTTCTAATATTGATTTTGAAAAAAATTTTGTTGAAATTAGCAATAATTCATCTGAAATTTTAAATTTAGAAAATTGGATAATTGCCATTGATGGAGATGAATTTAAAATTCCCGACAATACATATATTCAAAATAATAACAAAATCATTTTTTCAAATAAAATAATGGGATTTCGAGATTTTGATGAAAATTCTAGAATAAAATTTTTATTTCCCAACGAACAAGTTTTTTATACTTTTACAAAACAAGAACCCCCAGAAGAGACAAAAAATACAGATAATTCAGAACCAAAAAAGATTAATACTTCAAATTCATACACAAAAAAACAATATAAACCACAAAAAAACACAATATATCCAAAAGTCATTGAAGAAAAACCAAAACCAGAAGATAAAGACGAATCTAAAAATAAAGAATTAGATAATATTGGTGCACAAGGGGCGAGTATAATTAACAGTTTTGATGTTGAAAATATTAATTTAAATTTTGATGATTTTTTTAAAGAAAATATTTTTTATTTAATATTTTTAAGCATTACAGGAATTATGGTAATTGTAATTTTAATCAATAATTTATATTTAAAAACGGACGAAAAAAATATTGAATCTGAAAAAATAAAAAAAGA